>CALCUU010000304.1 GCA_937906915.1 uncultured Phascolarctobacterium sp.
AAGATTGGCAATGGTGGGACGCAACAGGAAGTTCTTACGAGGCAAAACCTTTTTAATCATGCCCTCGTCCTTCTCGCCCATTTGGAAGCTAACCATATCCCCCGTCGCCAGTGAGAAGCGGTTTTGCTTCATCTTGCCTTTGACCTTGCAGGTGTAAATTTTATCTTCCACACTCACGTAATAGTAACCGTTATAATTTTTTAAAACTCTTCCTTGTAATTCACTCACAGTGATTTATCCTCAATCAAGTTACCGTCAGCATAAACTTTAATTCTAGAGTTGCCAACGATTTCAGTTTTCTTGCGAATGTTTTCGCCAATTTTCTTTTTACCGCTAAAGACAAGGTCTCTGCCCCTGTCGTCTACAACGTAAACTTGCAGGTTATATTTTCTATCCCTGTTCTTTTTCAGATAGCTGCTGTAAAGTTCATCACGCTTCTTGATGTTTTCAGCTTCTTTTTTCTTGTCTTTATCGTAGGTATCAATATAGCCAACCAGTTTATCTACGGTGAGGGTAAAGTCAACGTAAATGTCTTTGGGCTTACTTGCTTCACCGTCAGAAACAGTCAAGTCAACCTTTTCAAACTCAACGATTTTTTGACCAGCCATGGGAGTGGTAGATACAACGGTATCTTTAGCAGGTCTGTCTTCAACGTAGCGAACTTCGCCCAAGCGCAAGCCTGCTGATTTCAAAAGTCTTTCTGCTTCTTTAAGCTTTTTGCCTACAAGATTGGGAACAGGTTTGTCGCCTTCGTTGATTACCAAGTTAATCTTGCTACCCTTGGGAAGCTTGCTTGCACCTTTAGGCT
Organism: uncultured Phascolarctobacterium sp.; assembly: GCA_937906915.1. GTDB lineage: Bacteria > Bacillota > Negativicutes > Acidaminococcales > Acidaminococcaceae > JAHHUH01. The sequence continues at coordinate 809 of CALCUU010000304.1, forward strand.
GTTGGCTAAGTACAGTGCCGATGATTTCAGTACGCACGTACTTTCTGCTAACCTCGCCAACCTCAAAGCCAGCGTGTTCAATGAAGCGGGTTGCTTTTTCCAAGCTCATGGTACGCACTTCGGGAACGCTCTTTAATTCTGCGCCCTTGCTTACAACCAAAAGAATCTTACTGCCTTCTTTACGCTCTTCGCCAGCAGCAGGAGTTTGCTTCATAACAGTACCCGGTTGTACGTCCTCACCAAAGCCTTCTTCCAAGTCAACAATAAACTTCTTCTCTTCCAAAAGGTTTTGTGCTTCTACAACGGTCATATTCATAACATTAGGCACAATTACAACGGCACGACTACTGCCAAAGATGAAGTTGGCTGCCACAGAAGCAAGCACCACTACGATGGTTGCCAAAATCATAAAATTATTAAAGCCTAATTTGAATTTCTTTTTCTTTCTTTTTCTAGCCATCTCGTCATCACCTGTGGAAACGCTTTCACTTTCGTTAACCTCTGCGCTGGTACGCACACGTTGCATAATCACAGTCGCATCATTATCAACATCTTCCCTAAAATTATTTTCCGGGGTAATGGCAATGGTCATTCCCTTCATATAATCATTACTGCTAAAGGGGAACAGCTTCATTTTCAGGTCCAGCAATTCTCTGCGCAATGCACCTGCGTTAATGTATCTATCCGCAGGGTTCTTCGCCAAAGCCTTATTCAAAATTGTCTGCAAGCCTTCGGGAACATCAGTCAGGTAATCACTTAAAGGCGGTACTTGTTTTTCCG
>CALCUU010000305.1 GCA_937906915.1 uncultured Phascolarctobacterium sp.
GCAGCTCCTCCTGTTCCAGGGGGTGCGTTAACATGTATGACAATGCTTTTTGTACAGCTTAACATTCCTGCTGAAGCAATCTCTGCTATTATTGCTTTGAATGTAATTATGGAGTTCTTCGCAACAGCGGTGAACTTGCTTTGTTTACAAACAGAGCTTGTAGAACTGGCAGGGGACTTGAATATGTTGGACTGCGATATACTTAGAAAAGAAATGAAGTAAAACAAAGGCGTTCTCGAATTTTCGAGAACGCCTTCTGTTGTTTTTAGATATTCTTTTTAATAGTTAAGATGTTTTTCCCATCTTTATAGGAATAGGTAACTTCGTCCATGGTTTTCTTAACCATGAAAATACCAAGACCACCAATTTCTCTTTCTTCAGCGGGAAGATGAGTGTTAGGATCTTCCTGTTTCAAAGGGTCATAGGGGATGCCTTTGTCAATAAAGGTGATGACAACTGCCATAGGGTTTTCAGCAACTTCTACACGAACGGTAGCAGGGCCGGTTTCCGGATTATAAGCATAGCGAGCGATATTGCTAAAAAGTTCGTCAATGGCAATGTCAATTTGCATTTGCGCCTTTATAGGGCAATCCAGTGCTTCTAATTGTTCATCTACCCAAGCTGTTACAGTAGGGATATTGTCAATGGTTGCTTCAATGTTCATTTCTTTCATTATAAAGCCTCCTCTTGATTAGTGGGAGCAGTTGCACCACAGTATTTTAATGCCAGCATGGTAATATCGTCAAATTGAGGAGCTTCGCCTGCGAAGGCAAAGACATCTTCTTTAACCAATTTGCACAATTCTTCCATGCTTGCTTCTTTATTAGCGTTAAGCAAGGCAAGCAGGCGGTCTTCGCCGTATAGTTCGTCGTTGATATTTGTTGCTTCAGTAACGCCGTCGGTGTAAAGGTAAATTACATCGCCTGGTGCAAGTTGCAGCTCGTTTTTACGATATTTAACACCTTCCATACCTGCAAGCACAAAACCAGCACGTACTTTAAGGTATTCAAAGCTACCGTCGCCGTGACGAACTAGCGGCGGATTGTGACCAGCGTTAGCGAAGGTTACTTCACCGGTTTTAGTATTGAGGAAGCCCATCCAAGCAGTTACAAACATACCTGCTTCGTTACCTTCGCACAGTTTTTCGTTGGCAAGGGTAAAGGTTTTGTTTACTTCCAGACCGCTTTCTGCATAGCTTTTGAGAACTGCTTTAGCGTTCATCATAAACATTGCTGCAGGAATACCTTTACCGGAAACGTCTGCAATAAGGAAGGCAAGGGTGTCTTCGTTGACGAAGTAAAAGTCATAAAAGTCACCGCCTACTTCTTTGGCAGTATCCATAGTAGCCCAAATATCAAACTCTTTGCGATTAGGATAGGGCGGGAAAACGGAAGGGAGAGCAGAGTGTTGGATAGCTTTCGCAAAAGCCAGCTCTGCGTCGATACGGGCAGCAGCGTCAGCAATATATTTTTTCAAAGTACCAACGGTACTATTGATGTCATCGGAAAGAGAGGCGAATTCCACATGGGAACGTACGTCAACAACTTCTTCCAAGTCACCTTCTGTGATTTTTGCCAGAGAATTATTGATACGTTCGATATTGTTAACGATAAGTTTTTTAATAAGGTAGTAAATGAGTACAAATAGTGCAAAGAAGATAATAACTTCCATTATAGTAGTGATGCCAACGGATACATTACGAGAAAGTACTGCTTCGCTTTGAGGCATTGCTGCGAAAATGTAGAAACCTTCTGTTTTGGAATACATGCAGTAGCTGGGAATGCCATGCACAGTAGCAACAAAAAGTGTGCCGGGTTCAATATCCCAACTAAAGTCCATACCGGTAAAAGACAAGTTTTTGCCAATACCGCCACCACGGTTACTAATAATATTTAGTTTTTCGTCAGTAACGATGATGGAACCATTTTCGCCAATATGACGGTTACGGGTAGATTGGATAACTTTATCAGCAAGGTCTTCGTGGAAAGAGTAGGAGTCATAACCAACTTGAACAAAACCACCGTTTTTAAGAGCGACACCTGCGTATTTACGCCAAAGGCTTTTGTCGTACGTAAGCTGTTGATAGCCTTGTACCAATTCGTTTTGTTCGTCCAAAAGAACCATAAACGCACCGGATTGTGTACCACTGGCCATATCAAAGCCAATAAAATTACGGAAGGTACTGGCGGAGATAATGCCATTGGTATCAACAAGGTTGATTTCCGGGACGGAATGTTTATCTGCAAGTACCATCAAGTCAAAAGAACTGATGGTATCTTTTTTATCTAACTCTCTTGCAATGCGGCGAGTTACTTTTAAAAGATTATCATCGGATAAATCTTTAATGTCTTGTTCCACATCGGAGAGATTTAACTGCAAAAGATTATTAGTATTTGTTTCTGAAAGTCTTGTTTGGGAAACCCACAAGAACGCAGTGCTTGTTAAAAAGGCAATGGCAACCAAGGCTAATAGCCAACGCTGAAAGGCTTGGGATATTTTTTGTCCTTTGTTTTTCATAGCCATACCCCTTTCTTAATTTTAGTGGTTTATATTCAAAAGAAGCGAAGCACATCGCATGCTTCGCTTGAAAATGACATACTTATATTATTCAATGGTGAGAATATCGATGAAACCGGTGATTTCAAAAACTTCGTTGATAGTTTCGTTTACATTGCGGATAACCATTTCACCTTGTTTGTTCATGGTTTTTTGAGCACTCAAAATTACACGCAAGCCAGCGGAAGAAAGGTATTCCAAACCTGCGAAGTCCATTACTAAATTGGTAACGCCGGTAATATTTTCTTTAATAACTGCTTCCAGTTCAGGTGCAGTAGTGGTATCTAAACGACCAGTCAAAGAAAGGGTAAGTTCGCTGCCGTTAATTTGTTTATCAATAGTCATAATAAAAGCCTCCTGTATTTTTAATGTGCTTGTGTAATATGAAGAAACTTAAGCACTATTCTTTGTATGATTTAATTATATCATTCTGTTCTTGCATAAGCTATAACAGAATTTTATTTGATATCTAAAATGAATTCGTTTTCGCCATTTTCAGTTAAAGCTGTGTTAATGGAAGTAGTTGCATTTTTTAAGAGAGCGAAAGAAATCATATCCATGTCTTCTTCCAGCTCAAAAGCTTTGCCTGAATAAGCAATGCGAATTTGGGTAGAGTTTGTCTTATCGGAATACTCTATCTTAAATTGTAGATTGGGTGATTCTCCTTGATAGGGTAATAATGTTTGCACGCACAATTCTTCAAAAACAACTTGCATATTATGAACTGATTTGGGAGAAAGCAGATACTTTTTGCCAAATTGGTCAATGTTATTACGAATAGCGATGAAGTCGAAATCTTTAGAGGTGATGATTTCTTCCATAAGCTTAGTGCGCATAATGAAATGACGAGTTAATTCTCTTTGAGGATGTTCAAAGATTTGCTCAGGTGTACCATCTTCATAAATTTCGCCTTGATCCATATAAAAAATTCTGTTGGAAACATCTTTGGCAAAATTCATTTCGTGGGTAACGATAAGCATGGTCATTCCCTTTTGGGCAAGTTCGCGGATAACTTCCAATACTTCGCCAACTTTTGTAGGGTCAAGAGCAGAAGTAGGTTCGTCAAAAAGAATAATCTCCGGTTCCATGGCAAGGGTGCGGGCGATGGCAACACGTTGCTTTTGTCCACCGGAAAGTTCGTCGGGAAAGTTAAGTGCTTTATCAGCCAAGCCTACAGTGCGTAAAAGTTCCATGCCTTTGTCGTAAGCCTCTTGGGCACTTTTGCCTAATAAATCCATGGGCGCCATCATAATATTTTCGATGACGGTCTTGTGGTTAAAAAGGTTAAAGGATTGGAAAACCATACCCATTTTACGGCGAAGTAAATGCAGTTGGCAGTTAGGAGCTGTAATTGCTTCATCGTTAATGTATATGTCGCCACTTGTGGGTGGCTCCATCATATTAATACAACGCAAAAGGGTAGACTTACCTGTACCGGAAGGACCGATAACGGAAATTACATCGCCTTTATAAATTGTGGCAGTAACATTCTTTAAGGGAGTGGCGTTAGGATATTCTTTACGAAGGTGGTTAATCTTAATGAGAGCTTCTTTAGTCATTACATTTTAACCCCCTTTACAGTTCGTTTGCTGTGTTTAGGATTTATTTTGATTTCGATTAAATCTAAAAATGATGTGAGCAGGTTGGCGATAATCAGATAGATTGCCGCAGTAACTATCAAGGGGAAAAAGGCTTCCATGGTACGTGCGTGGATAATATCTGTAACCATAGTTAAATCCTGTACAGAAATATAACCTACAACGGAAGTTGTTTTCACCATAGAAATAAACTCGCCCTTTAATATTGGAAGGAAGTGTTGCGCAGCTTGGGGGAATATTACCTTCCAAAAGGTTTGCTTAGGAGTATAACCAAGGGCAAGGGCTGCTTCTCTCTGTCCGTTATCTACAGTATCAAGCCCTGAATTATAAATTTCTGCGGCGTACACGCCAAAGTTGATAGTGAAGCCTAAAATGGCAATTGGCAAAGGGGCAATGTTAACGGAGCCAAAGACAATAAAATATAAAATCATCAAGAAAACTACAATGGGAGTGCCTTGAATCAAACGGATAAAAGTACTGACGATTTGGCGAACCGTTTTACTGCCTTCCCGTTTAAGCATACATAGCATAAAGCCAAGAAGCAAACCACCAATTCCTGCACAAGCAGAAATTAAAATGGTAACCCAGAGACCGTCAAGAATAAGCTTCCAACGATTTTCTACGATGAAAGTTCTGTTGAAGCTTGCTATGATGCTATCGAAAAAGTTTTCCTCGGAGGCAACATAGGCTTCGTTACGTATAAGAAGCACTAAGGCTGCTTTGTAATGAGGATCAGAAAAATCTACTACATTTTTGCGTTCGGGCATAATGGACATGCAACCACAAATAACATCAGCCTTGCCGCTTTGCAGCGCTGCAAGCAAGCCGTCAAATTCACACATGGTTAGTTCTACTTTCATATCAAGCTCTTTCGCGATACGCAGGAGAACATCCATTTCGTAGCCTAAGGGACCATCGCTGCCAACATAGATGATTGGCTCGGAAGTATAGTCGTGAAAACAGCGGATTGTTCCATTTTTGCCAGACCAATCTTGCTTGGGTAAAATCTTTTTGGTTTCATCAGACCCTAACCAAATATCTTTAAGCTTTTGGAGCGTGCCGTCTGAAGCAAATTTTTGGATGATTTTGTTGAACTGCGGAGTCAAAGGACTATTCTTTGGGAAAGCGAACCCATAATTGTCAGGATATATCGGTTCAGGAAAAACTCTCAGCTCCGGATTTTTAGAAACTGCCAAGCGTGCAACAGGGTCATCACAAACGAAGGCATCTATTTTGTTGGATTTCAAAGCAACAATAGCATCTGCAATTGTGCTGTAATAAACAAAGTTGTTTGCATTGGGGATTGCGTTTTGAGTATGATAAACAGCAGTGCTTCCGCTATAAGTGCTGAAGCGTGCTCCACTAAAATCATT
>CALCUU010000306.1 GCA_937906915.1 uncultured Phascolarctobacterium sp.
TGAAAAAGGTTGTGTTCATAGGCATATGTATTGCAATGATTCTCTGGCCTAAGGCTGCTTCATCCGAAATTGTTTTCTTAGATGTGGGGCAGGGGGATTGTGCTGTGGTACGCACTCCTTCACGCAAGGTTATCGTCGTTGATGCAGGAGGTCTTAAAAATTTTGATACTGGTAGTCGCGTGCTTGTGCCTTTTTTGCGAAGCCTTGGGGTTAGCAAAGTAGATGCGTTGCTTTTAAGCCACGGTGACCACGACCATGCGGGCGGGGCGGAAGCTTTGGCACGCAATATGGAGATTGAACGGATAATATTGCCTGCAACGAATACTTTGAGTGAGGCAGAAGAAGCCTTGTTGCGTAATGCTCGTTCAAGTTTAGTAGAGCGTGCGAGCGTGGGCAGGCAGTACGATTTTGACGGAGCTGTCTTAGAAATTGTAGACGTGCCTCGCTCTGAAAATATTTATGCTCCAGATGGCAATGAGACGAGTACCATTGCTTCCATCAAATATGGAAAGCACAGCTTGCTTTTTACAGGTGATGTTGATGCTTCGAGGGAACGCCTGCTAAAAAACTTAGGGCGTTACGATGTGCTCAAGGTTGCGCACCATGGTTCGAGGCGTAGTAGTAGCGCAAGGTTTTTGGAGCAGGTGCGTCCGAAGGTAGCAGTAATCTCCGTTGGGGCGGGGAATGGCTACGGGCATCCTCATCAGGAAACTCTTGCACGTTTGGCGAGTGTAGGGAGCGTGGTGCTAAGGACGGATGAGCTGGGATGTATAAAGGTTGTTTTTGACGATGCTGGTATAAAATGTTATAGTTATGTATATAATCCGAAGAATTTTTAGGTGCGTGTATGCTTTTAAAACCCAATGACTTACTTAAAAAACTTCATAAAGGCGAGGCGCTACCCAACTTGTTTATGCTTATGGGTAATGAAGCCTACTACCGTAGCCAACTGTTGGCAGCGATTCCGGAATACGTTTTCGCAGGAGTGGACGTTGCCGATAGGGAAATCAAGGTTTTTGATAAGGACACTAATCTGAACGAGCTTGAGGGCGTGATTAACAGCTATCCTTTTTTCTGTGGCAAGTCCTTAGTAATTTTACGTGACGACAAGCTGTGGGGCGGCAAGCAGGATAGTAATGCCAAGAAGCAGCAGATGGAAAAGCTTTTGACAATCCTTTCTGACATTCCGGAATACTGTACTGTAATTTTAAGTGCGACGGAGCTGAAGAAAACTACCAGATTATACAAAAACTTGGCGACCAAGGCAGTGGTGTGCGAATGTGAAAGCGTTAAGCCTAAAGACCTTGTGCCTTGGTTAAAAGAGCAAGCCCAAGAATTGGGTGGTTCCTTTGAGGGCGAAGCCATTGCCGTAATTATGGAATACCTTGCTGCTGTGGATAGCGTGCCCCTGCAACTTTTGAGGCAGGAGATTGAAAAGCTTGCCATTTACGCAGGGGAGCGTAAGCGTTGGACGAGGCAGGACGTTGAAGAAACCTTTGCTGCCTTGCCGGAGGTTGGCAACTTTGCGCTGAACAATGCCATAACTGCACGTAATATGCTCCAAGTTTTAGAACTTCTGGCAGATAAGCGTAAGCGTGGGGAGAATATTATGCCTGTTTGCGGTATGGTTATGAACAATATCCGTACCTTGCTCAAAATTAA
>CALCUU010000307.1 GCA_937906915.1 uncultured Phascolarctobacterium sp.
GCGACCAGATCATCGAGAAGACCTTCAAGGGGCCGCTCCACCAGCAGCTGCGGGAAGCACTGCAATATATCCGCAATGTGGTTCTGACCGAGCGTGTCCAGAAGCTGCCGGATGTGGCAGAGGCCAATCGGTTCTTCAACTATCCCTATGTAGCCATCGAGGAGGCACTGTCTAATGCCGTCTACCACAAGGGCTACGACATCCGGGAGCCCATCGAAGTCCGTGTCCTGCCTGACCGGATCGAGATTCTCAGCCATCCCGGTGCGGACCGTTCCATCAGCATCGAGGGACTAAAATCCTACCGGGTGTCCAGTCGCCGTTACCGCAATCGCCGAATCGGTGAGTTTCTGAAAGAACTGCACCTGTTGACCATGAAACCTGTACTTTACATCACCAACGTAGCTGAAGGCGAAGTAGCAGATACTTCCGGCAACGCTCACGTACAAGCTGTAGTTAAGTACGCTGAAGAAGAAGGCGCAGAAGTTATTGTTGTTTCTGCAAAAATGGAAAGCGAAATTGCTGAACTTGACGACGAATCTGCTCAAGAGTTCTTGGAAATGGCAGGTCTTTCTGAAACTGGTTTAGATAGACTTATCAAAGCTGGCTTTAAACTGTTGGGCTTGCAAACTTATCTGACCGCTGGCGAAATGGAATCCCGCGCTTGGACCATTACTCGTGGCACCAAAGCTCCTCAAGCTGCCGGCAAAATCCACACTGACTTTGAACGTGGCTTTATCCGTGCAGAAATTGTTTCCTATGACGACCTTGTTGCTTGTGGCTCTAAAGCAGCTGCTCGCGAAAAAGGACTTGTACGCCTTGAGGGTAAGGAATATGTGATGCAAGATGGGGACGTAGTAGAATTCCGCTTTAACGTATAAAACACGTGATAAGCACTGTCTAGCTGTGTTGGAACTGCAATTGCTTGCTTGACGTACTTCGAGTACGCCAGCGCTGCACAATTTTGTTCCGCCTTGCTATCCAGCACTTCTGACGTGTTTTGAGGAGAGATATAATGATTTTCGACACTCACATGCATTGCGACTTCTCTACTGATAGCAGTATGACTTTAGAAGAAGCAATCGCAGCTGCTGAAAAAGAAAATATTGGTATGATTGTCACTGAGCATTGGGATTACGATTACCCCACCAATCCCACCGAGTTCATTTTTGACCTTAATGCTTACTACGACAAAATGTGCAAGTTCCGCAGTGACAAAGTGCTCATCGGCATTGAGATTGGTATGCAAACTCATACTATCGAGCTGGATAAGAACATTTCTGCCAGCCACGAGTTTGACTTTGTTCTTGGCTCCATTCATTGTATGAAGCGTAAGGATTTGTACGAAGAGTATTGCTACGAAGGCTTAACCCGCCAAGAAGCAGTGCGTGCATTTTTGGAAGATAGCATTTATTGCATTACTCATAACACCGATTATGATGCCTTCGCTCACATTGACTACCTTACCCGTTACTGGATTTACAAGGGCGAATACTTGGAATATGCAGATGCGCCTGAACTTTTCGATGAGCTCTTCAAGATTTTGGCAGATGGCAACAAAGCTATTGAAATCAACACTCGTCGTTTAGATGACCAAAAGGCAATTGACGCACTGGTTCCTCTGTATAAACGCTTCGCTGAACTTGGTGGCAAGTACTGCACTTTGGGTAGTGACGCTCACTATGCAGAACACGTTGGCAGACGTATGGACGTTGCCCTCGCCATCGCTCGCGAGTGTGGGCTTACTCCTGTCTATTTCAAAAAACGTCAAATGCAAATTATAGAAGCATAAAATTACGCTCCCGTTGCTGAAGAAAACAATGGGAGCGTTTTTATATGCTTTATAAAAAAGTAGTAAGTAAAAAAGAAAAATATATGTGTTACAGGCAACGATTCGAAAAAAGCAGCGACACAGATTCAAGAAAATAGCGCGCCCGTACACACTATGAGCTGTAGTTTTAAAAAATTTGTATTTTTTAGGAGGCGAACGTGTGGACAGCGCTATTTTCAAACTAAAAGGAGCGTTGCGTTTGAGTGTTGCCGTAATACATATATTTTTCTATATATTACGAGAAATATGTTATAATATAGCAGTGACTAAGCAGTCAATTCATTCCCGCAAGCGAGGGGAGGTTTCATAAATGCTTTTAAATATGACCGAAGGCAAGCCCTTAAAGCTCATCCTTCCTTTTATGGTTCCGCTTTTAATTGGCAACATTTTCCAACAATTATATAACATTGCTGATATCATCATCGTCGGGCGTACCATTGGCGTAGCGGCTTTGGCGGCGGTTGGTGCGGGGTCGCCCTTGTTTATGATGCAGGTAATTATCACTTTGGGCTTGGGCAACGGCTTTACCGTTGTTACGGGACAACGCTACGGCGCCGGAGATATGAACGGTATGCGTCGCAGTATTGCTACTGGCACAATCCTCAGTTTAATTTCTGTGCTCGTCATTATGGCAGTCACTTATCTTTCCATTGACTACGGCTTGAAGCTGATGAAC
>CALCUU010000308.1 GCA_937906915.1 uncultured Phascolarctobacterium sp.
GTTACGTTGGGCAAGAATTTCTCCTGTCAGCACGTCAAACTCCATAATGCGGTCAACTTCGTCATCAAAAAGCTCAATGCGCACCGCCTTCTCTCCGTAGGCAGCAGGAATAACCTCAATAACATCGCCCCGTACCCTAAAGGTACCACGTTTAAAGTCAATGTCATTGCGGTCATATTGAATCTCTACTAATTTATGTAATATCTTTTGTCTATCTACGATTTGCCCCAAACGCAGGGACAATACCATATCGTAGTAATCCTGAGGCGCACCTAAGCCGTAAATGCAGGACACGCTGGCAACGATGATAACGTCTCGCCTTTCAAAGAGAGCGCTGGTCGCACTGTGGCGCAGCTTATCAATCTCGTCATTGATGGACGCGTCCTTTTCAATGTAGGTGTCGGACTGGGGAATGTAGGCTTCCGGTTGGTAGTAATCATAATAGGAAACAAAATATTCCACAGCGTTTTCAGGGAAGAAGGCCTTTAGCTCACTGGCAAGCTGTGCCGCCAAAGTTTTGTTGTGGGCGATAACCAGCGTCGGTTTGCGAACCTTGTTTATCACTTGGGCAATGGTGTAGGTTTTGCCCGTACCCGTTGCACCAAGGAGCACTTGGGTTCGTAAGCCCTGCTCTATTCCCTGCGCCAACTGCTCAATAGCTTGGGGCTGATCCCCTGCCGGCTCAAAGGGTGCTTGAATTTTAAAATCCATTTTGCATCACCACATTATAAATCAATCACAATGCTTACGGGACAATGGTCACTGCCAAAAATTTCGTTGTGAATTTCTGCGGCTTGTACCTTATCCGCAATTCTTTCAGAAACTACAAAGTAGTCAATACGCCAACCTGCGTTCTTTTCGCGAGCCTTGAACATATAGCTCCACCAGCTGTACTTCACTTCTTCAGGATGCAGGTGTCTAAAAGTATCAACAAAGCCTGCTGCTTTCAGCTCTCTAAATTTTGCACGCTCTTCATCAGTAAAGCCTGCGTTCCTACGATTGGTCTTAGGGTTCTTCAAATCAATCTCTTCTGCTGCCACGTTCAGGTCACCGCACACAATGACAGGTTTTGTTTTATCCAACTCTAACAAATAAGTGCGGAACACATC
>CALCUU010000309.1 GCA_937906915.1 uncultured Phascolarctobacterium sp.
TTATTGGATAAATTTGGATGCGAATATGTGACCAGCAATATTTTCATACTAAAAGGAACGTTAAAAAATTTCGCCGTTGCGGAAAGTATTAAATTGCGAATGACATAATCAGAGGTACATTATGAATCTCGAAGGCTTAACCCTAAAACTCGTAACAGACAATTTAATAGAACAACTTGAAGGCGGAAAGATATATAAAATTTTCATGCCCACTCCGAACAGCTTGCTGCTGATGGTGCGTCGTGACCGCGACACTACGGCCTTGTTGGCAGATATGGGCGGCGGTAGCCCTGCCCTCTACTTCCCAACAAAGCTTCCCGAAAATCCAGAAGTTCCCCCTACTTTGTGCATGCTCTTACGCAAGCACTTGGAAGAAGGTCGCATTGCGAAAATCTCCCAAAGCGGACTTGACCGCGTTATTACCATGGAGATTGACCTTTTGGGAGCAAGCAGTAAGATTATTACCAAGAAGCTGATTTTTGAATTGACCGGCAAAAACAGCAACATCATTTTCGTGCAGGACGATGTTATCTTGGACAGCTTAAAGCACGTCAACGCTGCTCAAAGCAGTTACCGCATCATCTTGCCGGGCAAGCCTTACATCGCCCCGCCCCCACAGGCAGGCTTAAACTTGCTCACTACTCCCGCCCAAGAAATTGCTGAAGCAGCGGGCAAGCTTCCTTCCGCAAATATTTCTAAAGCTCTCATTAGCGTGACTACCGGTATTGGTAAGTTTACTGCTAACGAACTCTTAACCGCCGCAGACATTTTGCCCAACAAAGTTGGCTTGGAGTACCACGACATTCCTCGTTTGACAACGGCTATTGAAAATTTGCAAGAGCGTATGGAACAGGACAAGCCTGTTTACGCACTGGTTAGCCGTACCAACCAAGTTAAGACCATTTTGCCAATGCCCCCTCAAAATTTGGAGCAAGGCATGCAAGTGAAAGAGTTTGCCAACATCAACGAGGCAATCTGCTTTGCCATGAGCTTGAAGCCCATCCAGCTTCCCCAACACGAGCAGCTACAAAAAATTGTTGCTGGTGAAATCAGCAAGCTTACGAAAAAGATGGACGCTTTGGAAAACGACTTGCTCACTGCCAGCGACGCAGAAACTCAACGCATGCTTGCGGATACCATTATGGCAAACATCTACCAAATAAAGAAAGGTCAGCAAAGCGCCGACCTTATCAATATTTACGACGGAGAGCCTATTACCGTAGCACTCTCCCCCATCTTGAGCCCCACTGAAAATGCCCAAGCCTATTACAAACGCTACAATAAATATAAGCGTGCTCAAACGGAAGTGCAGTTACAGCTGGAAGCAACTCAAGAAATGCTCACCTACCTTGCCAGCATCGAAGCTTCCCTCTTAACCGCAACTACTAAGAGCGAAATTGAAGAAGTCACTCAAGAGCTGACTGCCATAGGCGTTATCAAAGAGGTTGGCAAAAAGAAAAGCAAAGCTGGCTGGACAAAATCCCAGCCCCTGCATATTAAGCTGAATCCTGACACAGACTTATATATTGGTAAGAACAACAAGCAAAATGATTACGTTACCTTCACCATTGGCGGTCCTAATGATTTGTGGTTCCACACTAAGGATATTCCCGGAAGCCACGTAATTTTAAAGACCACCTTGCCAGAGGCAACGGAGCGTGACATTGACATTGCTTGCCAGCTGGCAGGTTACTTTAGCAAAGCACGCAACGGCAGTAACATTCCCGTAGATTGCACTAAGCGTCGCTACGTGAAGAAGCCAAGTGGAAGCAAGCCGGGCTTCGTAATTTTCACTAATAACTCAACGTACTACACAACTCCTGACGAGGAACTTATCGCAAAACTGTTATAAGCACAGTCTTACTGCGTTGTCACTAAAATTGCTTGCTCAATATACGCCTCAGTTTTATTTCGCTTCGCAATTTTG
>CALCUU010000310.1 GCA_937906915.1 uncultured Phascolarctobacterium sp.
TACTGCGGTGAACCTGCTTTGCTTGCAAACGGAGCTTGTGGAATTGGCAGGGGATTTAAATATGTTAGACTACGATAAATTACGTAAGGGGTGATTTGATGATGAAGAAAGCTTTAACTTTGACTATGGTTTTAGCACTTGGTGTAACTGCCTCTGCTTATGCGGCAAATGCTGCTGAACCCATCAAAATAAGTGGAGAAGTACGTGCTCATTATGGGGATTCTGATGTGGGACTTTGTCATTCTATTTTGCGTACACGTATAAATTTGCAAGGACAATTCAATGAAAATTGGAGTCTTACTGCTCGTTTGCAAAATGAAGCAAATCTTGTGGGTGACAGTAGTGATGAGGATACAGAATTTAAGCTTGCTTATGTTTCCGGTAAGCTTGGCGGAGTGAAGTTTGATGCTGGACGTCAAAGCATTATGTTGAACAAGGGCAACATCATCGATGGAATTTTTGATGGGGTTAAGGCAACCTATGGTGAGGAAGTGAAGCTTACTGTTTATGCAGGTAGTTCTCTTGATATTGACATTCAAGAGCCTCAATACAAAGGATTCTTCTCCCAAGATGATGCAACTGAAATTTTTGTTTTTGATGCTGCGACAAAATTGGGCGCAACTGATGTTTACGCTACCTACTATAATGCTGACCTTGATTACAGAAAAGAAATCTTCAATATTGGTGCTGGTGCAGAAATAGCACAAGACCTTGTTTTAAATGCGGAATATGCTTATGGTGAATCTTCTGACAAAAAGCATAGGTTGAGTAACCATGGCTGGAACGCAGGCTTGGCGTATAAGGGTGCGAAAGAAAGAGAAGTAGGTACTTGGGGCGTAAGCTTTAACTATTTCGATATTCCTGCTTCTACTTATATTTACTCCACTAATTCTCAGTATTCAAATTACTTCATTGCCTGGGCAGAAGATCCTGAATGGGAACCTTATAATAATGATCCCAAAGCAAATAAAGATGGTTATAAAGGTTTTGAAATTGCAGCCAACTATACTTTGGCGAAAAATCTTGTTGCAACCGTAAGATACTTTGATTTGACCACTCGTCGTGAAGATTTGAGTGACCAAGCAATTTGGTCTGAAGTGGTATATAGATTTTAAAATATAGTAAATAAAAAAGGCGTTCTCGAATTTTCGAGAACGCCTTTTGTCATAAGGGAGGAGTGTTAGATTATGAACTTATTTTCCAGCCAGCATGAAATCGTTTTGAGTAACTGCCTTTACAGGAATTTTCAAAACTTGACCGGGATAAACGTGTTTACTTTTCAAGTTGTTTGCTTTGCAGATGCGATGAATTACTTGGCGCACATCTTCTCTGTCATCGCTCCAGCGATTTGCAATAGCCCACATGGTATCGCCACTGTGCACGGTAATAGTTTGAGTGTAGTAAACTGGTTCTTCTGCAAAAACCATATTGAAGCCTGTATATAATGCGAAGCCTACGCAAAGGATTGCTAAAATCTTTTTCATAACATCCACCAACTTTCAAAACAACTGTTTGTTGTATTTATTTTACAATGAACAGTACGGGTTGTCAATATAATTTAAGAAAAATTGTTCGTAAAAATAAATTTTGTTCGCAAAAGAGGGTGGGGATAAAAATAAACTCCTCCGTTTGTTTGCAAAAGGAGGAGTTTTTAAGGGTGTTATTTTATTTTTTCAAGAGGCTTCCTAAAATGCCACGTGCCAATGCGTTAGCAATGGAGCGTCCAAAAGAGGTTGCAGCTTTTTCTGCAACTTTTTCAAACATGGAAGGAGGTTCTTTTTTGGTAGTGGTGCGGCGAGTGGTAGTCTTTTTAGTTTTAATGCCGGTGCTGCGAGAATTACGACGAATTTCTTCTTGCAAGGTTTCGTCTTCAGGAACATACTCTTCGCCAGCTTCTTCCGCTGCTTCCTTGGCAGCCTGCTCCGCACGTTTTTGCAAAACTTCGTAGGCAGATTCTCTGTCCACAGTTTTAGCGTACTTGCTATCGAGGGGGCTCGCCTTAATAATTTCTTGGCGCTTGCTTTCTTCCGCAACACCTAAGAAGCTACGGGGAGGCATCACGTAAGCACGTTGTACGATTCCGGGAATACCTTCTTCGTCAAGAAGGGAAACCAGAACTTCACCGGTGCCAAGCTCGGAAAGAGCAGCCTCCGCATCCAGCTTGGGATTGGGACGGAAGGATTGTGCTGCAACCTTGAGCGCCTTTTGGTCTTTGGGAGTGTAGGCACGCAAAGCGTGTTGCAGTTTGTTGCCAAGTTGGGACAGTACGCTGTCGGGAATATCGCTGGGCAATTGGGTGATAAAGTAAATGCCAATGCCTTTGGAGCGAATGAGACGTACGATTTGTTCAACCTTATCCAGCAAGGAACGGGGAGCGTCTTTGAAAATAAGGTGTGCTTCGTCGAAGAAGAAAACCATTTTGGGTTTGTCTAAGTCGCCAGCTTCAGGCATGCTTTCGTAAAGCTCGGAGAGCATCCACAAAAGGAAGGTGGAATACAGCAGGGGGCTTTGGAACAGCTCGGTGCAGTGAAGCATATTGATTACGCCGTAGCCTTTTTCGTCTTGGGCAAACCAGTCTTTAATTTCCAGAGCAGGCTCGCCAAAGAAAATGTTACCGCCTTGGTCTTCCAGTCTCAAAAGGGCACGTTGGATTGCGCCTACACTTTGTGCGGAAACATTGCCGTATTTAGTTTTCAGCGCAGCAGCGTTTTCACCAACGTATTGCACCATACTACGCAAATCTTTCAAATCTAAAAGGAGCAAGCCTTGTTCATCTGCCACACGGAAGATGATGTTCATAATGCCGGTTTGAGTGTCGTTAAGCTCTAACAATCTGCTCAAAAGCTCCGGTCCCATTTCGGAGATGGTAGTGCGTACGGGGTGACCTTTTTTGCCGTACACATCCCAGAAGCGGATGGGGTAGCCTTCAAATTTCCAATCAATTTCTAAACCCAGCTTGTTGCGGATACGTTTTTGGAAGCCTTCGCTATCTTCGCCGGGCAGGCACATACCGGAAACGTCGCCCTTAATATCTGCCAAGAAAACAGGCACGCCCATTTCACTGAAGGATTCTGCTAAAACCTTTAAGGTTACGGTTTTACCTGTACCGGTAGCACCGGCGATTAAGCCGTGGCGGTTAGCCATTTTGGGAGTAAGATGAATGCTGCCCTCGTTGCCTTGGCACAGCCAAACTTTATGTAATTTAGGAATATACATCACAGCACCTCCGAAATTTTTCATTCTTTCTTCTATTATATAGGGTTGCTGGCGATAGGGCAAATAAAAAGCGAGGGCTTCTCCCTTCCTGACTGCCTCACGTAAAAGATTTTCTTCTTAAATAAACGCGTGATGAATTTTTAAAATATTGTAAGCAGAATTGACACTATTAAAACACGTTCTGAGGAGTAGAATATATTAGGATAAAGTAATAAGTAGTTTTTGCGGAGGGAAGAAGTATGCAAATAGGGTTAGATATTGGTAGCACTACTATCAAAATTGCTGTGCTTGATGATGCAGGGAAGCTTCTTTTTGCGAAATATCAACGGCATTACAGCCAGATAGCTGAAAAAATACAGGAGCTTTTGCAGGAGCTCTTTCTTAAATTTCCTTTGGTGCAGTCTGCACGCTTGGCAGTAAGTGGTAGCGCGGGGATTGGCGTTGCCGAAGACTGCGGTTTGCAATTTGTGCAGGAGGTTTTTGCAGAAAAGGTTTGCGCTGAACGTCTTAACCCTAACACGGACGTAGTTGTGGAATTAGGGGGAGAGGACGCTAAGCTGCTTTTCTTGGGCAAGCACTTCGACGCACGTATGAACGATAGCTGTGCCGGAGGAACAGGCGCCTTCATCGACCAGATGGCAAGCCTTTTGAACGTTGCCACGGAAGATATGGACGAGATGGCAAAGCAAGCGCAAAATATTTATACCATTGCCAGCCGTTGTGGTGTTTTTGCCAAAAGCGACATTCAACCCTTGCTCAACCAAGGGGCTCCTAAAAATGATTTGGCAGCTAGCATTTTTGAAGCTGTTGCCAAGCAGGCAGTAACCGGTTTGGCAAAAGGGCGTCCCATTCGCGGTAACGTGCTGTATTTGGGCGGGCCTCTTACCTTTATGAGCTGCTTGCGTGCTTGCTTCGATAAAATTTTGAACGTACAGGGAACCTGCCCGGAAAATAGTTTGTATTACGTTGCCATGGGTACTGCCTTTTGCGCGGAGCGAGTGGTTAATTTAAGGGAGCTTCCTCAAAAACTGAAAGTCTCTGCTGCTAACCGAAGCTTTGTCCATTTGGCACCGCTCTTCGCTAGCGAGGAAGAATATAAAATTTTCAACGCCCGCCATGCTGCGGAATGCGTTGCTACCGAAAACATAGACGAGGCTTCCGAAGCCTACATTGGCATTGATTCCGGAAGCACTACCATAAAAATTGCAGTAGTTTCTCCGAGTGGAGCGCTGCTAAAATCCTTCTACAAAAGTAATAAGGGTAATCCTGTTGTGGCGGTGAAGGAATTTCTCCAAGATTTTTACGCTAAGCATCCCCATTGCAAAATTTTAGGGACTGCGGTAACAGGCTACGGCGAAGAACTGATTCGTCACGGCTTTGGCGTTGACTACGGAATTGTAGAAACCGTTGCCCATTTTATTGCGGCGAAAAGTCTTGAGCCGGACGTGGATTTTATTTTAGACATTGGCGGTCAAGATATTAAATGCCTTAAAATTCACAACGGTTGTATTGACAATATCTTTTTAAATGAAGCTTGCTCCAGTGGTTGTGGCAGTTTCCTGCAAACCTTTGCAGAGATTTTAGGCTACAGCGCTGAAGAATTTGCCAAGATTGGTCTTTTTGCAGATAAACCTGTGGATCTTGGCAGTCGCTGTACCGTTTTTATGAATAGTAGCGTGAAGCAGGCTCAAAAGGACGGAGCCTCCGTTGCCAACATCAGCGCAGGCTTGTCCCTGAGTATTGTGAAGAACGCTTTGTATAAGGTTATCCGTCCCGGTAGCAAGGAAGCCATCGGCAAGCACATCGTCGTGCAGGGCGGAACCTTTATGAACGATTGCGTCCTGCGTGCTTTCGAAAAAGAGATGGGGCTCGAAGTTGTCCGTCCTAATATTGCAGGCTTGATGGGTGCGTACGGTGCAGCCCTCTACGCTCGTGAGCGCAACGAGCAAACTCCCAAAGCTTCTACGCTTTTAGATGCTGCTGCCTTGGCGCAGTTCAAGCATCAGGTGAAGAGCGTAACCTGCGGTTTGTGCAGTAACCATTGCCATTTGACGGTGAACACCTTTGCCAGCGGTAAGCCTTTCATCAGCGGTAACCGTTGCGAGAGGCCCGTTACCCACTGTGCTCCCGATAATAGTCTTAATTTGTATCGACAAAAGTTAGATATATTGGAAGCTTTGCTTCAAAATGCGGGCGAAGCTAAGCGTGGCGTGATGGGCATTCCCATGGGTCTTAATATGTACGAGCTGCTTCCTTTTTGGCACGCCTTCTTTACCCATTTAGGCTTTAAGGTTGTGGCAAGCCCCCTTGTGGATAAACGAATTTGCCAAATGGGGCAGAACACCATCCCCAGCGACACCGTTTGTTACCCTGCAAAGCTGATGCACGGTCACGTAAAATGGCTTTTGGAACAAGGCATTACCAATATTTTTTACCCTTGTATGACCTACAACGTGGACGAAGCCAGCGGAGAGAACTGCTACAATTGCCCCGTGGTTGCCTATTACCCGGAGGTGCTCCACGCCAACGTGCAGGAGCTGGAGAATTGCAACTTCTTCTTTGATTACGTGGGCTTGGCAAATCACAAGGTGCTTGCGAAAAAATTGCAGGCTATGCTGGTCAAAGCTTTCCCCGATATTACCTTAAAGGAAGTTAAAGAAGCACTGCTCTACGCTTACAAGGCGTATGATTTATTTGAAGACGAAGTGCGTAAACGTGGCAAAGAGATTATGGCTACAGCACGGGCGCAGGGGAAACCCATCATCGTTTTGGCAGGGCGTCCTTACCACATTGATCCCAAGGTTAATCACGGTATTGACCGCCTCATTACCACAATGGGTGCTGCTCTCGTCAGTGAAGATGCAGTGAGCAGTTTGGTAGAGCCTAAGGCGCTGGCGGCAGAACTGGAAGTTTTGAACCAATGGACTTACCATAGCCGCTTGTATGCTGCTGCAGATTACG
>CALCUU010000311.1 GCA_937906915.1 uncultured Phascolarctobacterium sp.
ATGATGAAACAGGTCATTACGAAAAGTTTTTGGAGCGCTACGAAAGAATGCTGGAAGCAACGGACACCGTTAACGCTCCGTGGCATTTAATTGGAGCCAACGACAGTCGTCGCGCGCAAGTAGAAATTTTCACAACTATTGTTGAAGCAATCGAATATGCTTTGGAAAACGAAGCAAAAGTTCAGGAGCAGGTACGTCCTGCTGCTGCGTATGACGTGCTGAGCAAGGTTGATTTGGATAAGACCATTTCTAAAGAAGAATACAAGGAAAAATTAGATAAGTACCAAGATCGCCTCACTGCCTTGCAAATTGAAATGTTTAGGGCAAAAATTCCTGCGGTCATTGGCTTTGAAGGTTGGGACGCTGCCGGAAAGGGCGGTGCCATTCGTCGCTTGACTGCGGCTTTAGACCCCTTGGGCTACAGCGTAAACCCTGTTGCTGCACCTAACGCTGTGGAAAATCAGTACCATTACCTGTGGCGCTTCTGGACGCACTTGCCTAATCCGGGAACCGTTGCCATCTTCGACAGGACTTGGTACGGTAGGGTGATGGTGGAGCGCTTGGAAGGCTTTGCCAAACCACACGAATGGCAACGTGCTTATGATGAAATTAAGGATATGGAAGCACAGTGGGCAGAGCATGGTATTGCCATAGCCAAGTTCTGGCTGCAAATAGATAAGGACGAGCAGTACAAACGCTTCAAAGAGCGTGAGGAAAATCCTTTTAAAAATTGGAAGATTACTGACGAGGACTGGCGTAATCGCGAGAAGTGGGATGCTTATGAGGAGGCAGTTAACGAAATGTTAGTGCGCACTGATACATCCTACGCACCTTGGACTATCGTTGAAGGCAACAATAAGTACTACGCCCGTCTAAAAGTTTTAAAAACAGTTATAGATTTATTCGAGAAAAAATTAGGTAAAGATTAGAGGTAATACTTTGTCTTGGAAGATTAAAGATGATTTAAAACAGAAAATTGCTGATGAATGGGGCGTACAGGTTTATCAACCGGGCTTGCGTCACCCTGTAGCCTTCGTGTACCCTAACGTTTATCATTTGGGCATGTCCAATTTAGGTATGCACATTCTCTACCAAATGATTAACGCTCGTGGGGATAGCGCTTGTGAGCGTTTCTTCTTGCCAGAAACCA
>CALCUU010000312.1 GCA_937906915.1 uncultured Phascolarctobacterium sp.
GCCTTGCTTGCTTACGGTCAATGGTTTGGAGCTGTTGCAATTGCTGCTCTTGCCGGATATTGGTTTTATATGAGGAAGAAATAAATGGATATCAAAACTTTTTTAGATAAATTGCAAGGGTACCACGCACCTTTAGTGTTCAACCCTTGGAGCGAGTTCGACACTAGCTGTGACATTGGCGCAGAAGCTCCTGTTATCCGTAGCAATAACTTGGAACGCTACTTACAGCTTCGCACTAACGCACACTATCTTTTTATTGCGGAAGGCTTGGGCTACCAAGGCGGTCACTTTAGCGGTATCGCCATTACTTCCGAAAGAATTTTGCTGGGTCATCACCCTGATGTAGATTATAAAAGCGTGCTTGGCGAATGGGAGTACAAGCGTACCAGCGACCCTGCTAGCCCGCTACTTAACAACAGCCAAAAGCAAAAGGGCTTCAACGAGCCTACGGATACTGCCGTTTGGAACGCCCTTAACCGTCACGGGCTTGCTGCCTTCGACGTAATTTTGTGGAATATTTTCCCTTTCCACCCTTACAAGGAAGGCAACCTGCTTTCCAACAGAACTCCCTCTAACACAGAACTGGACGAGGGCATTGAATACGCTAAAATGTTGATGGAACTTGTACCTGATATGAAGGTTGTTGCCATCGGGCAAAAGGCGGCGACTACTTTAGCACGTTACGGCGTGGACTGTGTTGCTGTTCCTCATCCTTCCATGGGTGGTGCTAATCGCTTTAAAGCAGCGGTAGCAGAAATTTTTGCAAATGAGAAATAGGTAAAATGATTTTAGGTCAATTAAATCGTAAACAAACTTTAGATATTGCCATGGCTTTGGGTAAGGTGCTTTTGAAAAGCGGTGCAGAAACCTCTCGTGTGGAAGACACCATCGAGCGTTTTTGCGCGAAAAACCACTATCCGGACGTTAACGTTTTCGTTACGCCTACGGTTATCGTTTTAGGCGACGAGCAACCCGACGGTTATAGCTGTGTGTGTCGTATTCGCTCCCGCAGTACTAATTTGCGAACTGTTAGCGAAGTTAACGACTTCCTTTATAATTTGGACAAGTGGCCCTTGGATTACGAAGGCACCATGGATTATTTCGCCAACAAGTTGAAGGAGACGCCTCCTTATAACGATAAGCTTATCTGCTTGGCGAGTGGTCTTGCTTCCGCAGGCTTTTCTGCAATGCTGGGGGGCAACAGTCACGATTTTATAGCAGCCTTTGTAACGGGCTTAGTTGCAATGCTGGTATTAAAGCTTCTTAGCGGTTATCGCCCCAGTGCTTTTTGGGAGAACGCTTTGGCTGGCGCAACCATTGCCGTCGTAGCCATTATGTGTTGTGCGGTAAGCGTGCAATGTACTATGGATAAAATTATCGTTGGCGCAGTAATGCCCTTTGTTCCGGGCGTTGCCTTTACCAACGGCTTACGTGACTATATGGCGGGGGACTTGGTTTCCGGTAACTCCCGCGTGGCAGAGGCAATTCTTTTTGCTTCTTCCATTGCTGTGGGCTTGGCTTTCGTTTTGCAGGCTTGGCATAAATGGGGGTGGGATTTATGGTAATGGGTCTTTACGAATCCTTCCTGTACTCCTTCCTGGCAACCATTGCTTTTGCCGTGCTCTTCCAAGCTCCTAAGCGCACTCTTATTATTAGCGGTGTCATTGGTGCTATTGGCTGGGTGGTTTTCGTTTATTTGCGTCAGCATTTGGAATACAATTCCTTCCACGCCAACTTCCTTGCTACCGTAGCCTTGTCCTTAATTAGCGAGCTTTCTGCTAGAATGTTCAAACAGCCTGCTACCGTATTCCTCATTCCGGGCATTATTCCTCTTGTTCCGGGCTTGGGTATGTATCAAGGTATGAAGCAAATTATCGAGAAAAGCTACGATAACGGCGTAACTACCCTGCTCACTGCGGGTACGGATTCTGCGGCGATTGCCCTTGGCATTATGGTTATTGCCAGCATTTTCCGCGTGATTAAGATGAGCGCTACTAAAAACTTTTGGACTAAATAAATTTCGGAGATAGTATGGGATTTCTTGAATTGTTGTTGGTGTCCGTAGGCTTAGCCATGGATGCCTTTGCCGTATCCGTTTGCGGAAGCATGGTGCTTGCTCCTGAAAATCGTTTTCAGGGGGCAATGCGCTTTGGTATTTGGTTTGGAGCCTTCCAAGCCTTAATGCCCTTGCTTGGCTACTTGGGTGCGGTGTCGTTTCAAACATATATTGTGGATTATGACCATTGGTTAGCTTTTGCTTTGCTTGCTTACCTAGGCTGGAATATGATTTCCGAAGCTAAGGACGCCTGCGATATCAGAAAAAGCTATTCCACCAAGGAAATGTTTGTGCTGGCGCTAGCTACCAGTATTGACGCCTTGGCTATTGGCGTAAGCTTTGCCTTTTTGCAGACTAACATTTGGCTGGCAATTACGTTGATTGGTGTTGTAACCTTTGGCATATCTGCCTTTGGTGGCTTAATGGGCTTTAAGCTTGGGGCAACCGTTGGCAAGAAGGCAAATATCTTTGGCGGTGTAGTGTTAATTTGCATTGGTGTGAAGATTTTGCTTGAGCATACAGGATATTTATGATTGTGAGGTAAGATGATGAAACTTGTTAATAAAGAAAGAATGTTAGCGGAATTTAAAGAAGTGGTGGCAGTACCCTGTCATACCTTGCAGGAACGTCCTGTATTTGAAATGCTGCGTGCTAAATTAGAAGCGTTGGGCTTTACCGTTGAAGAAGACGACGCTGGCGAAAAGCTGGGCGGTAACTGCGGTAATCTTTGGGCGTTTTTGCCCGGTAATAAAGCAGGTGCGGTTAGCGTACTGCTTTCTGCCCACATGGACGGGGTGGAGCCTTGCGGTGGCACTACCGTTGTACAAAAGGACGGCGTACTCTACAGTGATGGCACTACCATTTTGGGCGGTGATGATAAGTCCGGCGTGGTAGCAATTTTGGAAGGCGTGCGTATGCTGGTAGAAGAAAAGGCAGCACACGGCGATATCCAAATTCTTTTTACCATTGCAGAAGAAGGTGGCGTAAACGGTTCTCGCTGCATGGACCGTAGCAAATTGAAAGCGCAAGTTGGTTACGCCCTTGACGGCGAAGGTGCTCCCGGCGAAATCGTTATTGGTGCTCCCGGGCAATATAGATATAAGATTAGCGTTCACGGTAAAAAAGCTCACGGTGGCTTGGAACCGGAAAAAGGCATTAACGCAATTATGATTGCGGCGAAGGCTTTGGCAGAAGTAAAACGCTATGGTCGCATTGATGAAGAGACCACTTGTAACATTGGTATTATTGGCGGCGGCGCATCGGGTATGGCGGCGGCTTTGGCAGCCTTCTTGGCATCAGCGGCCATGAAGATCTTGCCGATGATCATAACCACGATCATCAGAAGGATCAGACCGAAGAACACCACGGCATAGCCCAGCAGCGCAACGATGCCTGCGTCCAGGATACCAATGTTA
>CALCUU010000313.1 GCA_937906915.1 uncultured Phascolarctobacterium sp.
AGCCATCCACAAGGATTTCCTACTGACGGATACGGGCGATATCGTGTTCCAGGTGGCAGGTTCCTGGGATAATGTCTACCATCTGAATACCAAGAGTATGACCGTTGGCGGCAGCAATGGGGAAGCCACCGCCAATATCAAGAATACGCAGGTCAAGACCTGCTTCTTTTGCTTCTTCAAAAACTTCGCGGGCAATATCCAACGCTTGCAGGTAAGGATCTGCTAAAATGGTTTGGCTACCAACGTGGAAGGCAATGCCTGCCATATCAAGACCTGCTTCTTTCGCCTTGAGCATCAATTCCACAGCGCTTTCTCTGCCAGCGCCAAACTTTTTGTTTAAATCTACGTGAGCAGAAGAATTGTCGATACGCAGACGCAAAAGTACGGTAGCACCGGGAAGCTCTTTTTGAATTTTAGCAATCTCACTGGCGCTATCAAAGGTCATTCTAGTTACACCGCAATCACGGCAAGCCTTAAAGCCAACGCCAGTTTTTACGGGGTTCGCATAAATGAAACGGTCACCGCTCACGCCCATTTCGCTTAAAGCACGAATTTCGCCAGCGGAAGCAACGTCAAAGGAAGAACCTAAGTCTATCATGGTTCTTAAAATTTCCGGATGGGGGTTTGCCTTAATTGCGTAAAACACCTTTACGCGAGGCATATATTCTCTCAAACATTCATAGTTTGCTTTTACTTGATCCAAAGAAAGAACTAACAGCGGGGTACCGTATTCCTCTGCCAATTTTTCTACAGCAGTTTGATTGAGTTGGAAAACTTTATCTTTCTTCATATCCACTCTCCCCTTGCAATAGTATATTTTTGTTGATATAAGTATACCACCGTCAACGAAAAGTACAATAGGAAAACGGACGAAATACGAAAATATTTGAGGACATCAAGAAATTTTCAGCAATACGCAGGATTAGCCTAAAATTTAGCTGAATATCCAAAAATATCACGGATTTTGTAAATAAAAAAGCGCTGCTTGTTAAAAAGCAGCGCTAGATGAACAACTCAAAAAATTGTTAGAAGTACCGGAAGGCGCGAAACAGCGAAGCTTAT
>CALCUU010000314.1 GCA_937906915.1 uncultured Phascolarctobacterium sp.
CCTTCAAAAGTTATTCTGAAAATCATTAGAAGTGCCGGAAGGCGCGAAGCAATGAGGCTTGTGCCGCGAAGGCGTACTAAACGTACGTCGAGCAAGCAAACGAATTGCGACAAAGCATAACGGTGCTTATAATGATTTTGCTTACGCGAAGAACCAATTCATAACCAGCATCGCGCAAAGTGCGTTAAGCAAGCTTGCACTCATCAGCAAAGGCCAGTATCTTTTGGGAACGTCTGCTACGCCCAAGAGGCGACCCATGTATTGAAGTTGCGCACCCAACAGGAAGAAGCAGGGCATCAAGATGGTTACGTGGCGAGCATCAAGAATACCGTTTGCAGCCATATTCGCAGCCAAGCCTACGGAAGCAGAGCTGGAAAGCCAAGCAGTAAGTACTACGGTTACAGCTTCGCCGGGCAAACCGAATACAAACATCAAGGGGCCAAAGATTTCGCCCACCATTTTCATAACGCCCAAAATACGCAGAACTTCTGCTACAGCATAAGCCATCAAAATATTGGGAACCAAATTGTTCAGGGTGATGTTCAAGCCCTTACGAGCACCGATGATGAAAATATCAAAGGGGTTATTAGTTTTTTTAGCAGGTTGCGGTTGATTATTGCTCATTTTTGAAATCCCCCTTGTAAACAGTGTTCAACATCAGGCGAACGTACATAGCGCCTACGAATTTAAAGATAAAGATTAAAGTTACAGGAATCATAATGGAGCAGGTCAGATAGGAGAACACTGCAGAGCCAATCATGAAGTAGTTAGCAATCATACCTGCGCCGGAATATTGCCAAGCACCCATAACAATCAATTCTTTTTTAGTGATAAGACCATCGTCATACAAGCCTTTGGTCAAAACTGCACCTGCGTCAGTAGATTGCAGGTCAGTAATCAATGCCAAGCCAGTTAAACCGGGCAAGCCAAGCAAAGGTTTCAACAACGGAGTCAAGCATTTTTGTGCAGCACGGATTGCACCATAGTGGTCAAGAACTTCAATCATACCCATTGCAAACATTACGCCAGGAACCAAGGACAGCGCGAACATAAAGCCACCGCGCGCACCAAAGCCGCCGCTACCAACAAAGGTAGATTTGCCAAGCTCTTTCATAACGCCAAACTTACCAACCAAAGTGGTAAAGTCAAAAGCGCTCAACCATTTCATATCGGGGAATTTAACCATTACACCGGAGAAGAATAAAATCGCTACAACCAAAGCGAAAAAAGCCAACGGACCGGCTTTCCATTGACTGGGGTCTAATTGAGCATTTTGAGTTTGCTCTTTCTTTTCTTCAGACATCAGAAACCCTCCTAAAATTCATTTATGCATACACATCACAAAATGTAATACAATAGGTAAATTATACCGAAAACAACTGCTTTCTGTCAACGTAAAGACAGAACTTCCCTTGTGTTTTGTGGAACAATATGCTAAAATTCAAAACAAATGTGGAGAAAATTTTAATCATCTATATAAGAAAAACTACAAGGAGAAAGCTATGACTACTTTAAATGTAAAAGAAATTTATCACGACCTGCACCAAATGCCGGAACTTGGCTTGGAAGAATACAAAACCTCTGCGTATTTGGCAGATGCTTTGGAAAAATTAGGCTACGACGTTACCCGAAACGTTGGCGTAACTGGCGTTGTTGGCATTGAAAAGGGCGAAGAAGAAGGTCCCGTAATGTTGCT
>CALCUU010000315.1 GCA_937906915.1 uncultured Phascolarctobacterium sp.
ATCCTCTAAGTTCATCACACTCATGTCTTGCTTTGTAGCCATAATTAGTATGTGCTCTAATATTTCCTTTTTGCCATTCAACTGCTTCTTCTAACCCTTTTAATACTTCTGCAAATCTTTTGTCGTCCATAAGCTATTCTCCTTTCAAAATCTTTGCAAAGTGTGCATAAAATGCTAACTGTTCCTGCGTCAAATTATCTTGCTTATTCTTCTTATAGATATCAATGAAAATAGTATTCTGCTTTTTAGCAACATCTAAGTAAATAATTCTAGTACTTCCAGACTTACCTCTACCTTCAAATGCAAAACGCATTTTTCTAAATCCGCCAGCACCAACCATTACATCACCTAATTGGGGGTTGTTGTTAATCATTTGCTCTAAACGAATCTGGTCATCATCGGTAAAGCCTAAACGAGTCAACTCCTTAACAAAGCGTGAGGTAAACATAAATGTTCTGTTCATTTCTTCTCTCCTTAAATTTTACTTGTTCCATAATTTGTTGTCAATTATGGTTAGTAAAGGCTTCGAGAAATATGAAAATCTACCCCTTTTTATTTCGCGAATTTGTGAAATCCCCGTGAACTAATCTTTTTAAACAAAAAATCCCGCAAGCTTTCACTCACGGGATTTCAAAACTCTATTTTTTATTCTCTCCACACATACGCACACACTTCCTGCAAAACCTTAGGCAATACAACGCCCAAGCTTTCGATGTGCACACGCTCTGTCCGTTGATGCAGGTCTTTGCCCCACGGTCCCAAAAGCAGGAAAGGTATTTGCAGCTGCGCCAAGGCTTCCATATCGTAGCTGTACAGCTTGCCCCAGCAGGGCATATTCGCCGCCAAAGCCTTACTGTCAAATTCTGCGTCCATTCCTAAATAACTGCAATCGGAAATGCCCATAAAGTATTCCTTGCATTTTACAGGAAGCAGTGTATTTACAAAGCTCACTACATTTTTGAAGCTATCGCCCACCAGCTTGCCACTGTTTAACGCAGGGTAATAAGGCGGAGCAAAAGCAGTAATTACTACAGGATAATCTATCGCAGTAAAATCAAGCACCGCTTCCATTGCCCACAAGGTTATGCTGGGGAAATCAAGTTGTTCTACTTGAAGCTTCTTTGTCATTTGCACTTGCAGTTCATTGTAAAAGGCTTCAAAGCCTGCACGCTCCTTAGCAATTTCCAGCAGTTCGCCAAAGGTTAAAACCTCTAGGCTATGACCGCACCCCTGCTTCGCCATTGCAGTTTGCGCTCCTTGGTTACATTTACCAACGAACCAATCCATAATTTGCGCCGGAGTTTTGCTAAAAGTCAAAAGGTTGCAGTAACCTGCACCACGACGAGGCAAACTAAAATCGTAACCGGGCTTTAAGTCTCTAGCAAAATTCCATACCGGGGGCACTGTACTTTCTTCCCCAAGAGTATCGCTAATTTTATAATCTGCTTCCGTTGCGCAAATAATCTCTGCCAGTACGGCAACAGGGTTCACGCCCTGGGCATAACTGCCAATTTGTACAGATTTGCCCTGCACTAAAACAACGGGGAGCATTTTGCCAACGCTTCCGCTGTAGATAATTTGCTTGTCATTTTCAACGCTGTTAGGCTCGCAGTTAAGAGCTACTTCATATTCTAAACCGTAACGCTCACGTAAATCTTTGAGCAAGGGTAAACAGCTACGCATACCTACGGAGAAAGCCTCTTCGTCCGGAACGGAGATGAATAAAATGCTTCCTGCTTCCGGATTTTTAGCATAGCTTTCCAAAACAGCAAGCTGCGCTGCAGTGCCACCCTTCATATCGCAGGTGCCACGTCCCCACAGCCACTCGCCGCTTGCCAGGTCACAGGCAGCTTCTTCGGGCAGGTCAACCTTCGCCAGTTCTTGCGCCAACACTTCGGGTTCAGTAGCAAGCTGCGCCAAAGCGCCATATACCTCTGTGCTGACAACATCGTGGTGACCCATAAACACAACGGTTTTCTTGCTCTTACCCAGCACCAAACCATAAATAGTGCTACGCTGGAAGCAGTCATCTGCTGCAGCAAAGGCACCGCACAATTCAGGGTGCGCCTTAAAATACGGCATACCTTGCAATAAGTTCAAAAGATATTGCTCTACCTTTTGCTCCTCTGCTGTGTTGGTGGGGCTGTAAATTTTTACCAGTTCTTTAGTTATTTCTAAAACTCTTTCTTTGAGCACGGTAATTCCTTCTTTTAAAAGTTATCCAGTTCGTCCAAATGCATAATGGACATGGCAGTAAGTTGAGCGCGTTCCACAAAGGATTTCACGAAAACATACTCATTGTTGGAGTGAGGGCCAGCACCGGCAGGGCCCATACTGCAAATGGTGGGCACGCCTTCTGCGCAAACATAGTTGGCATCTGCGCTACCGCCTACAATCATGGCACCAAGCTCTGCTTGACCCAGCTTCTCTGCTTGGGCTTTTACAAATCTATATAATCTTTTTACGCCTTCCGTTGTTTCCATAGGGGGAGTATAAACGTGAGGGCCTGCTTCCACAAGTTCAGTGGTGGTGCGTTCATCGTAATTTTTCGCTACGATTTCTTTCACCTTTTCTACAGCCTTGGCTGCTTCCGCCATGGTGGTGTAGCGAATGTCAAGCTTTGCTTCTGCGTATTCAGCAACTACGTTGGCAAGGGAGCCCCCGCTGATTACGCCTACGTTACAGCTTGTACCGCTGGCGTAGTCGTTAACGTCTGCCAAATCGCTAATTTTTTTGCACAGCTCCGTAATGGCACTGGCTCCTTTTTCCGGCTCGTTACCTGCGTGGGCAGCAATGCCTTTGATGTGCAGCTCCGGCGCCCAGCGACCTTTGCGTCCAATAACAACGCTTCCGTTAGCGCGACCAAGCTCGAAGTTAAAGCAAGCATCCTTGCCTTGAGCAACACGCTTGAAGTTTTCTACAGCGTTAGTGTTGGGGTGATTAGTTTCTTCGTCACCCACAACGAAGATGGTCAAATCAGTTTTGTCCCAACCATTTTCAAGAAGTGCCTTCACTGCGTAAACAAGCACTGCAATACCGGATTTCATATCCAAAACGCCAGGTCCGTAGGCAATTCCGTCTTCAATGCGGAAGGGACGCTTTGCTGCCTCGCCTTTGAAGAACACTGTGTCCGTATGACCGCTAAGCAGAATCTTCTTTGCACCTTCGCAGGGACGGGTTGCCAAAAGTTGGACGGGGCCTGCGCTTTCCAGAAGCTCTACCTTAAAGCCCAAGGGCAACAGCTTTTCCTTAATCAGCTCTGCAATTTGGCGCACGCCTTCCGGGCAATCCACACCGCTATCTATATTTACCATTTCTTTTGTAAAATCTAAAATCTCTGCTTCGTAAGCAGCAATTGCGTTTAAAACTTTGCTTTCCATAAGTTACTCCCATCAACAAAATAGGCGTAACGCTTTTGCGTTACGCCTTTAGTTTATCATATTTGCTAGGCAGATACTACAACTTTAAAATTGGAAACAACTTCCGGGTGCAGTTTTGCAACAGCATCATATTCGCCCAAGCCTTTAACAGCAGTTTTCAATTCAACTTTACGGCGGTCAATTTGAATACCGGTTTGTTTAATCAAAGCTTCTGCAACGTCTTTAGAAGTTACGGAGCCAAACATTTTACCGTTTTCGCCCAAGCGAACTTTAATATTTACAACTACTTTTTCAATTTGTGCGCCCAAAACTACAGCTTCGTCTTTTTGTTGAGCTGCACGATGGGAAGCAACTGCTTTATCTTGTTTTGCTTGGTTTACGTTAGCAACGCTTGCTTCTTTTGCTACTTTGCGAGCCAGCAAAAAGTTGCGGGCATAACCGTCAGCAGCTTCTACAATATCGCCTTTTTTACCTAAATTTTTAACATCTTGCAGCAGAATCACTTTCATTGTTATCTTTCTCCTCTAATTGTTCTAATTGTTTTTTTGCCAGTGCGATGATTTGCGGTTCAATATCCGCAGCACGCATATTATCAAGCTGTACGCCTGCCACCGTCTGGTGACCGCCGCCGCCTAATTCCTCCATAATAATTTGCACGTTCACGCTACCGTCGCTACGTGCGCTTACGCCCAAGCTGCCATCTTTATATTCGTTAATGGCAACGCCCACATGGATACCTTCCACGTTAATCAAACGGTCTGCCAGCTGCGCCGCAAGGATTGTAGCCTTAGCGCCTTTTTCTGCTTTTTTATAAATAGAAATGGCAATACCCGGTTCAATGGTTTTAGCTTCTGCCAAAAGACGGGCACGCAGTTTGAGTACGTCCATATCGTCTTTGAACATCAGGCGTACCATGGTGGGATCTGCACCGCTACGACGCAAAAGGGCTGCAGCTTCAAAGGTGCGCTCGCCGGTTTGCACCGCAAAGTTCTTGGTGTCAAGAACAATGCCTGCGTACAAGGCAGTTGCTTCTGTGGGGGTAATCTCTAATCTATCGTTAAAGTAGCCAACCAGCTCTGTCAAAAGCTCGCTGGTAGAAGAAGACGAAGGCTCCAAGTACATCAGCACTGTATCGGAGATAACATCTTCCGCACGACGATGGTGGTCTACGATAACACGCTTGGAAATTGCTTCCAATACTTTTTTGCTTGCGGTAAGAATTTCGCGATGGTGGTCTACTAAAATCAAAAGGCTTTCGGGAGTGATGTGCTTCAACGCCTCTTCTTCTTCCACCATAATTGCGCTGTAATCTTCCTCGCAATCGCTTACCTTCACGCAATCGTGGGCAAGCATTTCAGAAATGCGGTTCACGTTTTCGTTGCGACCGCTAATTACGATATAGGTTTCCTTGTTCAAGGACTGGGAAAGCTTCGCCATACCAATGGCACTACCAATGGCATCATAGTCTTCGTTGACATGACCCATGATGAAAACTTTGTCGGAAGCCTGCATTTGCTCATTGATGGTTTGAGCTACGATGCGGGCACGTACGCGAGTAGCCTTTGCCGATACGGTGGAGGTGCCACCAAAGAATTGAGTTGCCTTGTTCTGAACAACAACAGCTTGGTCACCACCACGACCTAACGCCAAGTACAAAACATTGTTGGCGTTCTGTACCAGTTCGTCCAAGGTATCGCCATCACAGGAAACACCAATACTCAAGGTTGGAGGAATCTTATTCCCTGCGCGAATTTCACGCACCTTGTCCAATACGGCAAACTTTTCTTCAATAATTTCTGCTACAGCACTTTGAGTAAAGCCTGCTAAGCTTTGCTCCTTATTCATACGGCAGATGAAACCATTTTTCTCTGCAACCCACTTGGTAACTGTTTCGTGAATTTCGCCGTTAAGGTTCGCCATATTGGTTTCGCTCAAACCGCGCATTACGTCTTCGTAGTTATCAAAGCGGATATACGCCAAGCAAATTTTTTCTTTAGCGTATTTTTGGCGCAGCAATTCAAAATCCGTAATATCGGTCAAGTAAATCATCAAACCGCTATTAGTATTTTGCTCGCCCTTTTTGCTAGTTTTATCCTGGGTTTCTACACGACAGTACTTCATATTATAGTAGCGGTCGTTCATTTGAATAAGTTTTTCGCCGTCCTTAACGCTTAACAGCTCAAAGGAGTTAGGCGGCAAGGGCAAAATTGCTTCCGGCTTCAAGCCTTCCAAATTCTTTTTGCCAACCCATTCTTGAAACAGCTCATTCTTCCATTGCAGCTTGCCGTCTTTGGAGAACACAGCCATACCCACATCCAGCTTGCGCACTGCATAGTGATTGGTGCGCTCAATGTTGCGGATAATATTATCCAAATAACTGCTGAAGAAAATTTCCTTACTCATCAGGGTGCGACGGCTGAAATAATAAGTCAGCAGGAAAATTATCGCCACAACCGGAATCATATAAGGTTGGAAATAACAAACCAGAACAGCCAAAAGCAGGATTACCAGCAAATAAATGTTAGTATCCATTTTGGAGTTCATATTGCGATTGAACAAATTGAACATTTAGTTCACCTCAATTCTTAGAAAAGGCGTTTAGAGCGAATCTTTCTATAATCAAAAACGATGTCAAATGCACCAACATAAACTATGATTTGAGAGAACAAGGGAATGAAGAACATTAAGCCTGTTGCCATGTGTGCCCACCAAGCAGGTTTCTTTTTATTTTCTACAAACCAGTAGATGAGGCAAATGCCTTGGAGCACCAAAAGGAAGCTTGTTACAGTCTGCACGTTTACAGAAAGATTATACATCCAGCTGTCCCTATCATTTAAATAGAAGTAAGTTACTGCAAAGAGAGATGCAGCGTAAGGGAATAAAATCCAGCCGGGAACTTGCAGTTGGGTAAAGGGCGGGAAGGGTTCAAAGGTTTCACCCAGCTTCGCCAAAATTTTCTTTGCAGCCCAATAGTTGATGAACGCCAGCACAGGCGCACTTACAAGGAAAGCACCGGGCATAATAATGCGCATCATGCTCATAAAATCTGCGGAGCCTTGAATAGCAGTCTTAATATCTGCTTCGGACATGCCTTGCTCACGATAGTACACGGCAAGTTCGGTCAAGCTTTGGTTAAAGGAAGTAAACATCATCTCGATGGGGTTAATGCCCAAAACGGCAAAGCTCAGTACCACGTTGATGATAAGCGCCAAAACTGCACCAATGCTGCCGAAGAACATCAGCTTCATGGGAGGCAGGCGACGACGCATGCATTCACCCAAGATAATGCCCATCAAACCAAAGATTGCCACCAAGAAGAAAGCGTTAATGGGGCTGATGACAATGGCGATGATAATGCCTGCTACGATAAGGCTCATCAAGCTCCATTTTAAACCGTGGCGCATACCGCAGATAATGATTGGCAAGGGCCACACGAAATTTACGAAAGCGCCTGCAACGGGCACATACATACTAATCAAAGCCATAACAATAGCAATGGCAGCCATAATGCCGGATTCTACCATGGCGGA
>CALCUU010000316.1 GCA_937906915.1 uncultured Phascolarctobacterium sp.
CAATGGTCACTTCAGGACGTAGCTTCTTGAGCATGGCAATCAGGCGATACACAAAAGGCTTGTTCCAAATATGAACGGAAAAGGCATAAACCTCTGCCTTGCAGTCCATAATCTTTTCCAAAACAGTAAGGATGGGTGTGTTAATGGTTTCTTCTATTAAATGTACATCAAAGCCTTGCTTTTTGGCGTACTCTCCAACGTAGCGCAAGCCCAAGGCGGTGTGCACATATTTACTGTTGATTCCGATTAAAAGTGCGTGCATTTTTCTGCTCCTTTTTACTTCGTATGTTATAATAGTAAAATAATAAATTTGATTTTGCAAGGAGTGAAATATAATGAGTGAAAAATTTGTACCCGCCCATGGCAGTAGCGTTCCTCGCGCAGAGATTCCTGCCGACTGCAAATGGCGCGTTCAAGATATCTATGCTGATGAAAACGCTTGGAAGGAAGCTTGCGCAGAATTAAAGGCAAAGCTACCCGTCCTTAGCGAATTTAAAGGCTTGCTTTGCGATGGCAAGGTTATGGCTGCAGCCCTTATGATGCAGGACGAATTGGCACAGCTTGTTGAAAAAATTTATGCTTACGCGCGCCTGCAACAAGACGCAGATAACACTGACCAACATATGCAAGCTCTTGCCGGTGAAGCAGAAGCCCTCGCCGCAGAGTTCAGCAACACCAATTCCTTCATTGAGCCTGAAATTTTATCCCTTGATAAAGAAAAATTGGCAGAGATGCTCCAAACCGAACCTGCTCTTGCCAACTACAAATATTATATTGAAAACTTGGTGCGCCTTGCTGACCACATTCTGCCTGCCGAAATGGAAGAACTGCTTGCCCAAAGCCGTCTTGCAACAGGAACAAGTGCTACCGCTTTCCGTGCCCTCGTAAGTGCGGATATGCAGTTCCCAAAAATCACCGACGGCAACGGCAACGAGGCAACCGTTAGCGAAGGCAACTACCTTTTGAATATGACCAGTCCTGATAGAGAGCTGCGCAAAAATTCCTTCCAAGGCTTGATGGGTACTTACCATAAATATCGCAACACCTTGGCAAGCACCCTCACCGGTAGCTGTCGCACAGCAAACTTCTACGCTACTGCTCACAAATATCCTGATACCCTCCACGCTTCCCTTGCGGCAGATAATATTCCCACT
>CALCUU010000317.1 GCA_937906915.1 uncultured Phascolarctobacterium sp.
AACGATTGCAGACATGGAGATGATTGCTACCATAACTAACATCATAGCCATGGGGCTGAAGCCCAAATCTTTGGAGCCGTCAATCAAGGTGCTGATTGCGCCCATGGAAATCAAGCCTTGTGCAAAGGTTTGACCTGCTACGATAAGGGTGATTACGTTTGCCATTTGCATACCCAAGCCGTCGAAGAAGGTTTGGATATCGTCAAATACTTTCTTGCCGTCACGCCATCTGATAAATTCGCAGCATACGCCAACGAAAAGACCAATGAACATTGCCATAACGATGTTCATTTTGATGGAGGTAATCCACAAGGAGCTGAAGGACAAAATCAAGGACAGGGGGATAACAGGAAGGATTGCGTACCACAACGGAGCGTTGTCTGCGTCGTCTTGAACCTTTTCAACTTCCATAGGTTGTACAATATGACCTTCTTTTTTATCCATATATTTTTGGGTGAAGTAGTGGAGTGCGCCTACAACTACGAAAGCCAAAGCTACGATGGGAACTTGGTAGTGGCTCCAGTAAATTACCGGGTCAACGCCAGCCATTTCTGCGGAGTAAATGGTACCGGTGTCACTGGGGCTCCAGTCGAAGCAGAGGGTAGTAGCTACTGCTGCAGTTGCAGAAAGACGGCTTACGCCCAAGCCAATCAAAATGGGGAACATGGTAACCATCAAAAGCATTGCCAAGCCGGAAGCACTGTTGATGCACAGACCAATGAGCATACCGGTAATCCAGGTGCCTGCCAAAACGAGGTAGGGGGATTTCAAAGCAAGAAGGGGTTTAATGGTTAAACGAACCAAAGAACGGGACGCGCCAATTTTATCCATATAACGGGCAAATGCACCAACGGACATAATGTTGAGACCGAGTTTGGCAGCGTTGGAGCTCATAGTTCTACGAATGAACTCGAATGCGTCAAAGAAAGAACAGCCGGTGGTAGCCTTTGCTCCTAAAATTTGACCATAACCTAAAATAACAGCTAAATACATTAACACCATACCGCCCATAAAAAGAACCGGTTGGGGTTTGAACTTTTTGTAGATTAAGTAACCTACCCAAAAAGTTACAATGGCAGAGATAACCAGTGCCATCAATCATCATCCTCTCTTTTCAAAATAATACTAGAATTATATCATTTACAAAAAGTTTTGACAATCTTTAAATTTTTAGAAGCCACTGCAACTGTCCTGTAGATGTAAAAAAGCAACTTACAATGCTTGCGTACAGGGTGTACGATGAGCAGGTAAGTTGCTAATGGTTAAGTTTTTATGGCGCTTATTTAGATTTTTCCAGCATATTCTTAATTCCGTTAAAGGTTTCCGGGCTGATGATGTGTTCAATGCGGCAAGCGTCTTTTTCCGCAGTTTCTTCCGGTACGCCTAAGACTTCGTTAATGAAGCGGGTTAAAATGGTGTGGCGCTCTAAAATGGCGGTAGCTTTTTTAAGGCCTTCTTCTGTGAGAACCAAGCGTCCGTCAGCTTCCATAATGATAAGGTTTTCGCGCTTTAAGATGCTCATGGCACGGCTAACGCTGGGTTTGGTAAAGTTCATTTCGTTGGCAACATCTATGGAACGCACACTACCGTTGCGTTGTGTCAAAACAAGGATTGTTTCTAAATAGTTTTCACCGGATTCGAGCAGGGACATAATAAACCTCCGAGAGTTTTTCTATAGCATACATTCTATCATATTATTAAGCGTCTGCAAATAGAGAAAGCGTTTGTACCGTTTTGAAGATAGTGTATAATAAATGTAAGAAGTTGGAGGAATTTTTATGCTTAGTTTTATAAATGAAAGTCTTAGCGTGTGGGAACGCCTCTTGCAAACTACGAAGCCCATTGTTCTGTACGGAATGGGCAACGGCGCTGATAAAATTGTTGATTGGTGCGAAGCTAATTCCGTAAAAATTGCAGGCATTTTTGCCAGTGACGAGTTCGTCCGCGGACAAAGCTTCCGTGGTTTTACAGTGGAGCGTTACGCAGACATCGTCTCTCGTTTGGGAGAAGATATTTTAATTGTGATTGCTTTTGCCAGCGAGCGTCCGGAAGTTTTGGAACGCTTTAGGGAATTGGCAGAAGCCCACGAAACTTTGGCGCCCCACCTGCCGCTTTTTGACGAGCCTGAAACTGTAAGCCTTGCTTGGCTTAAAAAGTACGAGGCTGAATTACAAAAGGTTTATGATAATTTGGCAGACGATGTTTCACGTGAAACATTTGCCAACGTGCTTAACTACAAGCTGAGTGGAAAGGTGGAGTACCTTTTTGCTTGCGATACAGTGCGTGAGGAAGATTTGCGCCAGCTCTTTACCTTCGGCGAAAACGAAGTGTATATGGATTTGGGCGCTTATAATGGCGATACGGTGCAGGAGTTTTTAAATTTGGTAGAAGGCAAGTACCAACACATCATCGCAGTGGAGCCGGACAGACGCAATTGCAAGAAGCTTAACGCAATGGCGGAAGACCTTGGGGAAATTACCGTGCATGAGTGCGGGGTGTGGAACGAGGCTGGCGAGTTAGGATTTTCTGACAGCGGAGGCAGGCAGTCCACCTTCTTAGCAACTCAAAAGAAAACTGTTCCTGTAAATTCCATAGATAATTTGGCACAAGGAAGAGCAGTTTCCTACATTAAAATGGATGTTGAGGGAGCAGAAGTGCAAGCGTTAGAGGGCGGTACCAAGGTGATTAAAGAGTATGCTCCCAAAATGTTCGTTGCTGCTTATCATTACGATGTTGATATTTTTAGACTGCCCCTGCTAATTTGGAAGCTTGTTCCGGAATACAAAATCTTCTTTAGAAAGCACCCTTACGTTCCTGCGTGGGAACTTAATTTTTTAATTACAAAATAGCGGGACGCAAATTGTTCCCAGCAGGACAAAACGCACTGTTTGTAAATTTGTGGTGGAGTGTCTACCATAAAAGCGTTACTGTGACAAAAAATTTAATTTTTCGTGAAAGATTTTGTAAACTGTAAGCAGGAAAAATAAAGGGTAGGGAGAATCTTTAGAAGTAGCAGTATAGAAATTCTATGCCTATTTATAAAAAAGTTATTTTGAAAAGGAGTGTTTCTGTAATGAAAAAATCTACTTGGGTTTTAGGTGCAGCTGCATTATTGGCATTATCCGTAGCAGTAGCTGGTTGCGGTGGCGGCGAGAAAAAAGAAGCTGCTAAAGGCGTAAAAGGCGAAGTAATGGTTTATACTTCCATTTATCCTGACATCATCGACAATATGTGCAAACCTAACTTGGCAAAAGCTTTCCCCGAAATGAAAGTTAACTGGTTCCAAGGCGGCACTGAAAAAGTTGTAACCAAAATCACCGGCGAAATGAAAGCTAACAAAGTTGGCACCGACGTATTGATGGTTGCTGACCCCTCCTACTATCTGAAACTGGATAAAGAAGGCTGGCTCATGCCTTACAAATCCAAAGAACACAACAACGTTATCGCTGATAAAGCTGAAAACGGTGCTTGGTATGCAGTTCGCGTTTGCAACATGATTATTGCTTACAACGCTGACAAACTGAAAGCAGAAGATGCTCCGAAATCCTGGCAAGAATTGACCGATCCGAAATGGAAAGGCAAAATCGCTATGCCGAACCCGATGCTCTCCGGTACTGCTTATGTAGCAGTTGGCGCATTGGCTGACAAATTCGGTTGGGAATATTTCGACAAACTGAAAGCTAACGGCATCCGTGTTGAATCCGGTAACTCCGCAATTCAAAACAAATTGTTGACTGGCGAATATGCTGCTGCAATGATTCTGGAAGAAAACATCCTGAAACTTGCTGCAACCAAAAAAGAACCCTTGAAAGTTTCCTATCCGGCAGAAGGCGTTATCAACATTCCTTCCCCGATCGCAATCTTCAAAACCACCAAAAATCCTGACGGCGCTAAAGCTATGGTTGACTGGTGGCTGTCCAAAGAAGGTCAAGAAGCAGTTGTTAAAGGCTGGATGCACTCTGTTCGTGGCGACGTAAAAGAACCCCTGGGTTCCGTTGCAACCAAAAAATTGGTTGAAGGCAGAGTTAAAGTTAACTGGCAAAAACTTGCTGACAACAACGCAGCAATCAAAGAAGAATTCCGTAAACGCGTAATGGAATAATCTGATAGTCCATACTACAGGTTTTAATATTAGGTGTAATAAAGAAAAACAGGGACGCTTTTGCGCTCCCTGTTTTTCCCACGTTATAAAAGAGGGCTGTTTTTGACGGCATTTTAGTAAATTTCCCTTAGGTTTGCCCCGTAAACCCCTTAATTTTTAAGGGAAAGGAGAAAATAGTTTTTCATGGCTTCAAGAATTAATAGTAAATTTATTGTAATATCCCTTTCCGTACTGTTGCTTTTGTATTTTGTAATATTCCCTATGGGCGTATTGCTGTACGATAGTGTCGTTTTAGGCAGCAGCATTAATTTTGACAATTATCGCGAAGTATATAGTCAGGACGTTAACTGGCGCGCGCTTACAAATACAATCAACTTGTCACTCTTGGTTATGTTTGCCAGCGTAGTGATTACCTTCCCTCTGGCTTGGTTGGTTGGACGTACGGATATGCCTGGTAAAAAGAACTTCCGTACTTTGCTGGTATCCAGCTATATGATTCCCCCTTATGTAGGCGCGATCGCATGGGTGCAACTTTTAAACCCCAGCGTTGGCTACATGAACAATTTCTTTAAAGATTTGCTGGGCTTGTCTCAAGCACCCTTTGATATTTATACTTTCTGGGGTTTGGCTTGGGTACTGACCCTGTTCTATTCTCCCTTCGCATTCATCACCATTTCCCGTGCAATGGAAAAAATGGATCCTACTTTGGAAGAAGCTGCTCGCGTATCCGGTGCTTCTCCGCTGCGTACCCTGCTTGACGTAACCCTGCCCTTGATGGCTCCCTCCATTTTGGCAGGCGGTCTCTTGGTATTCATCGCAGCAGGCTCCTGCTTCGGTATTCCCTCCATCGTAGGTATGCCCGGTAACATCGAAGTTTTGACTACCCGTATCGTAACCTACGTTTACATGGGTAGCGCAGAAGGTATCCGCGAAGCAACTGCTCTCGCAGCTTCCCTGATGTTCTTGGCAAACTCCTTGCTCTTCACCATGACCTGGATGATTGGCCGTAAAGACTACACCACCATCAGTGGTAAATCTACCCGCCCCAACATCGTAGAGCTTGGCAAATGGAAATGGCCTGCATTCTGTGCAGTAGGCGCTTACGGTATGATTTCCGTAATCATTCCCTTGGGCTCCATCGTTGTAACCTCTTTGCTCAAGAGTATGTCCAAGCCCGTTACCTTGGATAACTTGGGCTTTGAATCTTGGATTCCTGTTGTTACCAGTGCTCAATACTTGGAATGCATCTGGAACTCCGTTGTTTACGCAGTTTTGGCTGCAACCATCGGTACTGCGTTGTCCCTCTTCGTTGCGTACTTGGCAGTTAAGACCACTGTTAAAGGCCGTAGCATTCCGGATTTGCTTACCGTTATCGGCGGCAGTACCCCCAGTATCGTAATTGCGTTGGCTCTGGTAATTACCTTCTCCGGTAATTATGGCTTGAACCTGTACTCCACCGTTTGGATTCTGGTTGTCAGCTATTTGGTAAAATACATGACCATGTCCGTTCGTACCATCGCTGCTTCTCTTAGCCAAGTACATAGCTCCTTGGAAGAAGCTGCTCTCAACTCTGGTGCTGACTGGCTCAGATGCTGTAAAGACATCATTATTCCGCTTATTGCTCCCTCCGTTATCGCAGGCTGGTTCTTGATTTTCATGCCGTCTTTCTACGAATTGACCATGTCCTTGCTCCTGTACGGTGCGGAAACAAAAACTATCGGTGTATTGCTTTACGATTTGCAAACCTATGCTGATGCGCAAAACGCTTCCGTGCTTTCCGTAATCATCTTAGGCGTTGTACTCATAGGCAACCTGATTCTCAACAAAGTTACCAAAGGCAATGTAGGTATCTAAGAAGGAGTGTAATAAATAAATGGCACAAGTACGAATTGAACATGTATATAAACGTTTCGGCGCTGTAACTGCCGTAGACAATTTTGATGTAGTTGTAGAAGATGGCGAATTTGTCTCCATCCTCGGCCCTTCCGGTTGCGGTAAAACTACTACCCTGCGTATGATTGCAGGCTTTGAACGTGCAACTGAAGGTGAAATTTATATTGGCGATAAATGCGTAAGCTCTTCCATTAAAGGAACCTTCGCTCCCCCTGAAAAACGCGACATCGGTATGGTATTCCAATCCTATGCAGTTTGGCCCCATATGACCGTTGCTGAAAACGTTGGCTATCCCTTGAAAATTCAAAAGGTAGCTAAAGAAGAACGTGCTAAACGCGTTCAAGAAATGCTGGAACTGGTTCACCTTGGTGAATACGGCGAGCGTTATCCCCACCAACTTTCCGGTGGTCAACAACAACGTGTAGCTTTGGCTCGTGCTCTCGTTGCACAACCGGGTCTCTTGCTTCTCGACGAACCCCTGTCCAACTTGGACGCTAAGCTTCGTGAAAGCATGCGTTTTGAAATTTTGTCCATTCAAAAGAAATTGGGCATCACCGTTGTATATGTAACCCATGACCAAGGCGAAGCAATGGCAATGAGTGACCGTGTAGTTGTAATGAGCAAAGGCGTTGTTCAACAAGTTGGCGCTCCTCACGACATCTACACCAACCCTGCTAACAAAATGGTTGCAGACTTCATCGGTCTGGTTAACTTTATTCCCGGCGAAGCTAAAGGTGACCGCGTATTCATTAAAGACTCCAACGTTTCCTTTGCTAACCCCACCGAAATTACCGGCGAAGCAACTATTGCAGTTCGTCCGGAAAATATCTCCATCTCCGCTTCCGGCGGTCAATTAGAAGGCACCATGGTAGCACGCTTCTACCTTGGCGACGCTGTTGACTATCGCGTACAATGCGGCGACAATATGGTTCGCGTAATCGTTAAAGGCGCAGATGTTGATGCTTATCCTGACGGAAGCAAAGTATATCTGGACTTTGACCGCGTAATGGTATTTGGTCGCGACTAATTTAAAAAATAATTTTAAAGTTTTTAAGAACATCGTACAGTTTGTGCGATGTTCTTTTTTTTGGTATAATAGGAACATCTAACAAAAGGAAGATACATTTATGAAGAAAGTTTACAGATGCCTAATGCTTTTGGCACTAACCTTGTTGCTAATGTTTACGAGTATGTGCTGTGAAGCATCGACAACTGAAAAAGAAGAGGCACGTCCCGTAAAAGACACCGTTATGGATTTGTGCAGTAGCATGAGTAAAGGCGTAACGGAGCTTTTGGTAGAAGACTTTGCGAAACGCTATGGTACTAGAGTTTCTGTAAAGTATTTGCCACAAGGTGGATGGCAGGAGCGGATGGAGTTTCTAAAAAATAATAACTTCGACTGCTGGCTAGGTGGCTCCGTTGAAGAATGTTACCTGGCAGACCAAGAAGGTATGCTCAGTCCCTACAAGGCTAAGGAATTTTACAAGATGCCTGTGGAGCTACGCACACGTCAGGGTCAATGGACCAGTATTTTTTTAGAATACATTGCTTTTGTCAGCAACACCAATAAGCTACGTGACAAAGGACTGTACGCTCCCGATACTTGGCAGGAGCTTTTGCTACCGGAGTTTCAAAATGAAATTGTTATGGAAGATTTTGCCAATGGTGGCACCAGCTACTCCATGATAACTTCCATTTGGCAGCTGCGTGGCAAGGAGACTGCTCTCAAATACGCAGATAGATTAAATAAGCAAAACATTTATTTTACCACTACCTTCGAGGAAGCAGTGGACAAGGTAAATCGTGGAGAAAAAATGGTGGCAGTTGTGCCCCTGCGTACAGCAATTTTGCTGGAAACAAAGCACAAGCATTTATTTGCTACCGTTGTGAAGGATGCTAACCGCAACCTTTTGAACTGCGCCGCAGTTATGAACAATGCACAAAATTTAGACCTTGCCAGAGATTTTATAGATTACCTGCTTAGCGACCATAGCCAAGCTGCCCTACGAAGCGAAGGCTACCATTATATATGGCACGCTAAAAATTATCCTTACAATGACGGACGCAAAGAGTTGATTGGCAACGTAAACGTTCCTGTTGACGATTTAAGCTGGACCGCTGTTGAAAAAGAAGAAATTATCAGCCAATGGCTGAATGCAAATGCAAATCTCACTAATAGCGAAACTACCAATAATAATGAAGAAAATAATGAATCTGTAAAAACGGAGGAAAAGATATGAAACAAGCAAAACAATATGTACCCTTTGAACGAGTGAGCCTGCCTGACCGCCAATGGCCTGACAAAATTATTACTAAAGCTCCTATTTGGTGCAGTGTTGACCTTCGTGACGGAAATCAGGCACTGGTGGTT
>CALCUU010000318.1 GCA_937906915.1 uncultured Phascolarctobacterium sp.
CTCGACGTACGCTTAGTACGCCATCGCTTCATAAGCTTCACTGCTTCGCGCCTTCTGGCACTTCTCCAGCGTTTTAGTTTCTGTAAAATGTACCACAAAAAACCCTTCAATCTGGTGTATCCAGATGAAGGGTACATTTCTTGCGTTTAGTATCTCTTCATCTGTCGGAATGCTCCGTTGGATTTGGCACCGTTCACTTAAAGTGTGGTTGCCGTAGCTTCATTGGGCCAGTCCCTCAGCTACTCTTGATGAATTTTTTGTTAACTTAGTGTTTTAATGTTATAATATCTTTCAAAAATTGTCAACAAAAATATTTCCTGCGTCACAAAATTTTCCTTGACTTTCACAAACTAAAGGGTTAAAGTGTAGTAAAGTGTTTTAAAAATTAGAGGTTGCTTCCCGATTGGGAGCAAGCCTTTTAAAAAGGAAAGCAGTCTTGCGTAAAGCAAGTGAATTTATAGGAGGGAATACCATGGCATCTAAGATACATGACCATTTGACCGACCAACTTTTTGAAGCAATCTTGAGCTTAAAAGATAAAGAGCAATGCTACAACTTTTTTGAAGATATCTGCACCATTAGCGAGTTGAAGGCTTTAGCCCAACGCTTAGAGGTTGCCCGTATGCTGGACGAAGGCAGTATATA
Source organism: uncultured Phascolarctobacterium sp. (assembly GCA_937906915.1). GTDB lineage: Bacteria > Bacillota > Negativicutes > Acidaminococcales > Acidaminococcaceae > JAHHUH01. Next base: position 646 of record CALCUU010000318.1, read on the forward strand.
TGAAGAAATTGTTAGCAAAACAGGTGCCAGCACCGCTACCATCTCCCGTGTAAAACGTTGCTTGGTGTATGGCGCAGACGGTTACAATTCTGTAATGCCTGTGATTAGGAAGGGGAAGGACAATGCTGAATAAGGTTTACCAAGTACCCTACGGTACTAAAGATATATTGCCCGGCGAAATGAAGCGTCGCCGTAAAATTGAGAACGCTATTTTAGACGTTTTTGAAAACTGGGGCTACGAGGAAGTTAAGACTCCCGGTTTTGAATACGCTGATACCTTTGGCAGTATGGTTAAGGATAGCGACTTCCGCTTCTTTGACCGCAATAATAATTTGCTGGTGTTACGCAATGACATGACTGCCCCCATTGCCCGCTTGGCAGCAACACGCCTGCAGCAAGGGGAAAAGGCGAAGCGCTTATGTTACCTTGCTAATTTGTTCCGTTACGAAGAAATCCAAATGGGTCGCCAATGCGAGTTTGAGCAAGCTGGCGTAGAATTCTTTGGCGTGCAAGGGCCAGAGGCTGATGCGGAGATTATCGCTTTGGCGGCGCAAGCATTGCAAGCTGCTGGCTTGGAAAAATTTGCTTTTAGCGTTGGTCACGTTGGCTTTATCAACGGCTTGGCAGAAGAAGCAGGCTTCACCACTGAACAAATTCTTCAATTAAAAGACTGCCTCCGTCGTCACGATGCAGTTGCCATGGAAGAACTTGCTGCTTCCGCTACTAATATAAATGAAGAAATTAAAAAGCTCTTTAGAGATTTCCTCTTCCTGCAAGGTGGAGTAGAGCTTTTAGATAGAATGAGCGCTGTCGTTAAAAATGAAAAGTGCCTTGCCGCACTGAAAGACCTGCGCCAAATTTACGAGCTGGTTGAAAAACACGGAGCTGGCAAATTCGTAAGCTTTAACCTTGGCTTGTACCGCTCCTTGGATTATTACACAGGTATGCTTTTTGAAGTGTACGTTCCGGAAATGGGTTATCCTGTTGCCGGCGGTGGTCGTTACGACAAAATGATGCGTGGCTTCGGACTGGATTGCCCCGCTACGGGCTTTGCCATTGGCGTTGACCGCGTACTCCTTGCTTTGGAACGCAATACCAACGACGAATATATTACCATCGCTATGCCCAAGGGCAAGCTGTTCAAAAAAAGCTACGCCCTTTTGGAAAAGGTTGGCTTCACCGGGGAAAATGTTGTAGAAGATTCCCGCAAGCTTGTCATTACCAACGAGGAAGCTAAAATTCGCTTCATCATTGCTAAAACTGTGGACGTTCCTACTTACGTTGAGTATGGTGCCGCAGATATTGGCGTAATTGGTAAGGATGTATTATTGGAAGAAAACAAGGACGTTGTGGAATTGGTTGACCTTGGCTTTGGCAAATGTCGCCTGATGATGGCGGTGCCTGAGAAAAATCAACGTGCTAAGTTGACTGATTACGCTCACATTCGTGTGGCGACCAAGTACCCCAACTGCGCAAGAGCTTATTTTAACAAGCTTGGCGTGCAAAACGAGATTGTTAAGCTTAACGGCTCCATCGAGCTTGGTCCGTTGATTGAGCTTAGCGAAGTGATTGTAGATATTGTGGAAACAGGTACTACCCTGCGCGAGAACAAGCTGGTGGAAGTGGATTCCATCTTTACTGCCACCGCGCGCCTTATTGCCAATCGTGCCAGCTTCAAGCTGAAATTTGCACGCTTGCACAAATTAGTAGAAGATTTACGAGCTGTTTTGAATGAGAGGGATAAATAAAATGCAAGTTACCGATGCAAGAGCTATGAACGCTCAAGAAATTGCAGATTTAATGAAGAAAAAAGCCTTTGACGAGTGCGTGCTCTCCCCCGGAGTGCAAGCAGGTGTTAACGCTATGTTCGGCGCACCCTTAACTGCGGCGCAGGTAGTAGACCGCATCGTTGCAGACGTGCGTGCGGAAGGCGATGCTAAACTTTTTTATTACACCAACCTTATTGACAAGGCTGGTCTTGACGCAACCAATATTCGCGTTAGCGAGGAAGAATTTGCGGAAGCAGAAGCTTTGACTAAACCGGAGGTAGTGGCTGCCATTAAACGTGCCATTGCCAATGTAACCAAGTTCCACGAGGAACAAATGCCTAAAACTTGGCTGACCAATCGCCCTTACGGTGCAATGCTGGGTCAAAAGGTTACTCCTGTTGATTCCGTTGGTATTTACGTGCCCGGTGGTACTGCGGCGTACCCTTCTTCTGTAATTATGAATGCTTGCCCTGCCAAGGTTGCAGGCGTACCTCGTATTGTCATGGCAGTTCCCTGTGGCAAGGATGGCAAGGTAAATCCTTACGTGCTGGTTACTGCTAATGAAATTGGCGTAAAAGAAATTTACAAAATGGGTGGTGCCCAAGCGGTAGCAGCCCTTGCCTTTGGTACGGAAACCGTTCCTAAAGTTGAAAAGATTACTGGCCCCGGTAACATCTTCGTTACCTTGGCGAAAAAAGCAGTGTATGGTCACTGCGATATAGATATGCTGGCAGGCCCCAGTGAAATTTTAATTATTGCAGATGAAACTGCTGACCCTACCTACCTTGCAGCAGACCTTCTGAGCCAAGCAGAGCATGACCCCTTGGCAAGCGCTATCCTCGTAACTGATAGCGAAGCTGTGGCAAATGCTGTGGCTGAAGAGATTGAAGTACAGTTGGCGCAGCTTCCTCGTCAAGAAATTGCAGCTACTGCTCTCGCCAACTACGGCAAGATTATTCTTGCCAGCGATATGGCAACTGTAATTGAAATGGCTAACATTTCTGCGCCGGAGCATTTGGAAGTTATGACCAAGGCTCCCTTTGAAATTTTGCCCTACATTCGCAACGCAGGCGCAATTTTCTTAGGACAATACTCTCCCGAACCTTTGGGAGACTACTACGCAGGACCTAACCACATTTTGCCCACAGGTGGTACTGCTAAATTCTACTCCGTATTAAATGTAGAAACCTTTATGAAAAAGACCAGTATCATTGCTTATACAGGCGCAGCTTTGGCAGAAGTTGCTGATGACGTTATTGCCATGGCTGAAGCGGAAGGCTTACGTGCTCACGCCAACGCTATCCGTAAACGCGTAGAAGGGAAGTGAGCCTATGGAAGAATTTGCAATCCGTAAAGGCTTGGAATCCATGGAAGAGTATTCCGTAGAGCACGTTGCTGCGGACATCATCGTAAACGCTAACGAAAGTAATTACGAAATGCCCGAAGCGGTGCGCCAAGCTGTGCTGGAAAGAACTCAAAGCTTTCCCTTTAACCGCTACCCGCCCATTAAATCTGAGAATTTGTGCGAAGCCATTGCTGAGGAGCTGGATTTAGACATTGCCAACGTAAAAATTGGTAACGGTTCCAGCGAACTTTTGCAGGTTGCCTGCTACGTTTTTGGTGGCTACGGCAAGAAGATTGCCATTCCTTATCCGTCCTTTTCCATGTACGGAGAGTACGCAACTTTAAGCGACAGCGTGGCAGCGCCCTATCCTTTGACGGAAGATGGCTATGTTGACGCAGATGTTGTTATTGAATTTTGCGAAAGGGAACGTCCTGCACTCCTCATTGTGTGCAATCCCAACAATCCTACCGGCAACTACAACAACCTTTCTGAAATGGAAAAGATTATTGCCAACGTGGAATGCCCTGTAATCATGGACGAAGCTTATATGGAATTTGCTGACGGCAAGGAGCTTCCCCCTACGGATATGCGTCCTTTGAACAAGCTGTGGCTGGTGGCAGGTTCCACCCTTAGCCTTGTTGGCAAGTACAGTAATTTAATGGTGTTCCGCACCTTCTCCAAGGCTTACGGCTTGGCAGGCTTGCGTTGCGGTTACGCAGTTGGTGCGGCTGGAGTAATGCGCCTTTTGGGCAAAGCTCTTTTACCCTACCACGTTAACGCCTATACCTTAATGGTGGCAAAGACCTTATACGAAAATAAAAATTTATATAAAGAACAGATTAAGCTGGTGCGCAGTGAGCGCGACAAAATGGCAGCCTATCTGGCGAAGCTTGGCTTTAGAGTTTGGGACACTGCTACCAATTTCGTAACCTTCCGTGCGGAGGGCGAGCTGGCAAAATGCCTTGCTCGTGCTTACGAAAGCAAGTACAAAGATTTTAGCCTGCTTCCCCAAGTTGCCAGCGGTAAGATGCTGTTTAAATATTTAATGGAAAACAGCATTTTGGTACGCGATTACAGCGGTCACGCTAAATTGACAGGCTGCTTGCGTATTACCGTAGGCACTCCTGAAGAAAACTTAACTATTTTACAAAAACTTACTGCCTTGTGTACGGAGGTACAATTATGAGATGTGGCAGCGTTGAACGCAAAACTTTAGAAACTGAAATTTTTGCAGAACTGAATTTAGATGGCAGTGGCATTTGCCAAGTGAACACAGGCATTGGCTTTTTTGACCATATGCTTACCCTGCTTGCTAAGCATAGCTTTAGCGATTTAACCTTAAAGGCTGTGGGTGACCTTGATGTGGATAGTCACCACACTGTTGAAGACTGCGGTATCGTTTTGGGACAAGCCTTGAAGGAAGCTGTTGGCGATAAGGCAGGCATTCACCGCTACGGAAACTGCTTCCTGCCCATGGATGAAGCCTTGGTGCAAGTAGTTATGGATTTCTCCGGACGTCCTTACCTTGTTTTTGACGCAGATATTCCCAAGGTGCAGTTAGGCATTTACGAAGCAGAGATGACGGAAGAATTTTTCCGTGCCCTTGCCATGAACGCAGGCATTACCCTGCACGTTAGAGTTTTGTACGGCAAGAACACTCACCATATTATTGAAGCCATTTTCAAAGGCTTCGCTCGTGCCCTGGCAGAAGCAGTTGCTTTCGACAGCAGAGTGCAAGGGGTAATGAGCAGTAAAGGATTGTTATGAGTAAAGAAGTTGTTATTATAGATTACGGTATGGGTAATCTCCATAGCGTTACCAAGGCGATTGCTGCTGTTGGCGGCGAGCCCATCATCACTGCGGATAAAGAAGTAATTGCCAAGGCAGAAAAGATTATTTTGCCGGGTGTTGGTGCTTTTGGAGACTGCATGGCAAATTTGCACAAGAGTGGTTTAGTTCCGCTCATCATGGAGCTTTTGAACAGTGGCAAGCCCTTTTTGGGAATTTGCCTTGGTATGCAGGTGCTCTTTGAGGGTAGCGACGAAGCTCCCGGCGTGGAAGGCTTGGGCTATTTTAAAGGTCAGGTAAAATATTTACAGACCTCTCATAAAATTCCCCACATGGGCTGGAATAAATTGTCCTTGAAAAATGCTTCTCCTCTTTTGGACGAGGCAGAGGGCGAATTTGTGTATTTCGTTCACAGCTTCCACTGCGAGCCGGAGGATAAGAGCCTTATTACCGCAGTGTGCGATTACGGAATGGAAGTTACTGCTTCCGTTGGCAAAGGCAACGTGCAAGCCTTCCAGTTCCATCCGGAAAAATCCAGTCGTGCAGGCTTAGCCCTGCTGAAAAAATTTGTTGAAATGTAAGGAGTGATCGTCTTGATTATTTATCCTGCAATAGATATCCGCGGCGGTCGCTGCGTGCGTTTAACTGAAGGTCGTTTTGACGCGGAAACTGTTTTTGCTGATGACCCTGCAGAAATGGCACTGAAATGGATGGCGTGCGGTGCAGAATACTTGCACCTTGTTGACCTTGACGGTGCGCTTGCTGGTGAAGGTAAAAATATTCCCGTTATCAAAAGAATTTTAGAAGCTGTCAACATTCCCGTACAGCTGGGCGGTGGCATTCGCAATATGCAAGCCATCGAAAAGCTTTTGGAGCTGGGCGTAACCCGTTTGATTTTGGGAAGTGCCGCTGTAAAAAATCCTCAGCTGGTTGACGAAGCTTGTAAAAATTTCCCGGGACATATTGCCGTAGGCATTGATGCTAAAAATGGCGAGGTTGCCATTGAAGGCTGGGGCAAGGGTAGTGGCGTTGCTGCAACTGAACTTGCTAAACAAATGGCGCAGTACGGCGTTGACAAAATTATTTACACTGACATTAGCCGTGACGGTATGCTCACAGGCGTAAACGTGGAAGCTACGGCAGAGATTGCCCGTGCCGGAGGCATTGAGGTTATTGCCAGCGGTGGTGTTGCTTCCTTAAATGATATTAAAAATTTACTGCCCTACCAAAAGGACGGAGTAACCGGCTGCATTATTGGTAAGGCAATTTATACAGGCGCAGTTGATTTGCGCGAAGCACTGGCTTTGGCGAAGGAGGGTTAAGATGCATACAAAAAGAATCATTCCCTGCTTGGACGTTAAGGCTGGACGCGTAGTAAAAGGTACTAATTTCGTAGGTCTGCGCGATGCTGGCGACCCTGTGGAGCTGGCGGCGACTTACGATATTGAAGGTGCGGATGAGCTTGTCTTTTTAGATATAACTGCTTCCGTTGAAGAACGTAAGGCAATGCTTGACGTTATCAACAAAACTGCAGGCGAAGTATTTATGCCTTTGACCGTTGGCGGTGGCATTAGCACTGTTGACGATATCCGTAACGCTCTGCGTGCGGGAGCGGATAAAACTTCCGTAAACTCTGCGGCGGTGAAGAATCCCCAACTGATTGCCGAAGGTGCTAAACTTTTTGGTAGCCAATGTATTGTCCTTGCCATTGACGCGCGTCGTTGTGGCGAAAATAAATGGGAGGTTTATGTGCACGGCGGTCGCACTCCTACCGGTATTGACGCTATCGAATGGGCGAAGCAAGGCGTAGCCCTTGGCGCTGGAGAAATTCTCTTAACCAGTATGGATGCAGACGGTACTAAAAATGGTTATGACATTCCGCTGACAAAAGCCGTGAGCGAAGCAGTAAATGTTCCCGTAATTGCCAGTGGCGGTGCTGGGAAATTAGAAGATTTTTACGAAGTGCTTACAGAAGGCGGTGCTGACGCAGTGTTGGCAGCTTCCGTCTTTCACTATAAAACCTTTACCATTCAACAGGTGAAGGAGTATCTGCGAGATAGAGGTATCGAGGTGAGAATATAATGCAGATTGATTTCTCTAAAATTAAATTTGACGAAAAAGGCTTGGTGCCTGCCGTTGTTCAAGACGTGCGCACCAATGCCGTAGTAATGCTTGCCTATATGAATGGCGAATCCTTGGCACGTACCATCGAAACTGGTTACACCTGGTTCTGGAGCCGTAGCCGTCAAGAATTGTGGAATAAAGGCGCAACCAGCGGAAACTTGCAAAAGGTTGTGGACATCAGCTACGATTGTGATGGCGACAGCCTGCTGGTACAAGTTGAACAAACTGGCGTAGCTTGCCACACTGGCGAATATTCCTGCTTCCATAATCTTTTGTGGAAGCGTGACAACCTGCCTGTTCCCGAAATGGACGGCATTCCCGGTGTTCTTAGCGAGCTGTACCGTGTTATCCAAGAAAAACGTGTTAACGGTGGAGAAAAATCTTACACCAAGTATCTGTTTACTTCCGGTCAAGACAAAATTCTTAAAAAAGTTGGCGAGGAAGCAGCAGAAACCATTATCGCTTCCAAGAACCACGCTAAAGACGAAGTGCTCTACGAAATGTCCGACCTGTGGTATCATTGCTTAGTGCTTTTGGCGTACCACAATATTACTCCTAATGAGTTGTTGGCAGAATTGGGTGGACGTCGAGCTAAAGAAAACAACAGTAAATATTAAAATCGTTATAAGTGCAAAACAGCAATTCTTTCACGTGAAACAATTGCTGTTTTTTATTGCTTTTCTGAAAGTGGGGAAAGCATATCAAAAAATAGCAGCTTTTTCTGAAAAGTTCACGGGGATTTCACAACTTCGCGAAAAAAATACAGGCAACTTCCTGAAATCGTGGAATAAAAATTCTAACGAAAGGAGGTAGCCCAATGAAAAGTTTTTCGTGGCGAGCAAGAGAGCCTACGAGCAGGAGGTTCTCTGATAAGCAGAAGATAGTTTTCTTCAAACAGTTGGCAGTAATTTTAAATAGTGGTGTTCCAATTTTAAAAGGTATGGAGCTGATGAAACAGCGTAGTGATAAATCCGTAGGCAGGGCTTGCGAAATATTGGGAAAGCATTTGCGGGAGGGGTCGTCTTTAGCAAATGCAATGGACTTGTGCGGTACGACCTTTCCCAATTTGGCAATAACCTTGGTGGCGGCGGGTGAGCGTAGCGGTGAATTAACCACTGTTTTGTTAGAGCTTGCCGAGCATTACCGCAAGCAACGGGAAATGAAGCAGTTCCTTTACAAGGCGACAATTTACCCTTTGTTTTTAATGGCAATGTCTTTTGGGGTGCTGTGCTTCTTTTTGATTTACGTTTTGCCGATGTTGGCGACAGTTTACGGAAGCTTAGGCGCCAAACCAACGAAGCTGATGACTTTTGCCATAGGGGTCAACGAATTTTTAGTAGCCTATCATTTTGAAACGTGCTTAGGATTTTTGGCACTGCTTGCTCTATTGTATGGACACCGTGATTTGATGCTAACCTTTTGTTTAGAGCTTCCCTTTATTAGAAAATTACACGCTATGGTTTTAGAGATACGCTTTTGTAAATTGCTTGGCTTGCTTTTAGACAAAGGTATTAGCATTACGAAGGCTGTTGACGTGGCTACTGCTACCATTAGTGGAAGGAAACGTATTCGTCAGCTAAGGCTTTTTAGTTTTGCCCTCCGTCGTGGCGAGGCAATTAGTTATGCAGTGGGAATAGCTACGGAAGTTTTTTCGCCAATAACTGCGGAGCTGATTGTCATTGGGGCAGAGACTGGTTATTTGCCTAAGCTTTTAAACGAAGCGGCAGGAATTTTGGAGCAAGATTTGCAGGAGCGTTTAGAAAAACTGCGGGAGATTTTATCACCTATTCTTTTGCTTATGGCAGCGCTGATTACGGCACTGGTGGTCTGCTCGGTGATTGGACCTTTATTTGAATTATTTACAACATTACCTGAATATAATTGAGGAGGATTTTTATGAAGAATAAACAAGCTGGCTTTACTTTGATTGAAGTTGTGGCAGTTGCAGCACTGTTAGGTGTGTTGGTGACAATGGTCATGCCTTCTTTGGACGGAGCCAATACTAAGGTAAAAAATGCTAAGCTGCGTAACGATTTGGCGGCAGTGGATCAAGCTATTCAGCTTTATAAAATGGAGAATGGTTCCGTGCCTACAAACTTGGAAGCTTTGCAAACGGAATATATCTCCGGCTCCAGTGAGTTTAAAGATGCTAAGGGCGATGCCTTGAGCTACACTGCCAATGATTCTGACGGTACTTATACCTTAACAGGCAAGAATGCTGGTGGCGAAGTAGTGACTTCCGGTGGCAGTAAGGCGTCCCAATAAAGAACGAGGCTTTTTGCTGGTAGAGGTGCTTGCCGTAAGTGCAATCTTGATTTTCTTGACGGGTATCCTTCTGCCACAAAGTGATGGGTATGTCAAACACTGCGCCAAAATGCAGGTGCGTGCTGCGGCTAGCATCTTAGCTTCAGATATGCGGAAGCTGCAACAGCAGGCGCTCTTTGGTGACGGCGAGCAAAGGTATTTGCGTTCTTTAAGCAGTGGCTACGATTTTTACGAGCGAGGCAAAAAAATAAAACAGGTACGTTTTGCTGATAATGGTTGGGATTTGGTACTGTCCTGGCCCAAAAGGTTTAACGTGCAGTTTGGTGTTAATGGTGGTCCTTCGGCAACGGGGACTTGGATTTTAAGACACGCCAAGCTGGAAAATTTTAGCTGTACTGTGGCTGTTCAGCCTGTGACAGGGAGGATTGTGGTAAGTGAAGGGGAGTAAGGGATTTTTACTTTTAGAGTTGGCAGTGGTGTTTTTGCTGTTGGGAACACTGCTAATTTTTGTGCTAGGTAGCTTTAGCAGTTGCATAAAGGCGCTGACTTTCACTAAGGAAGTGCAAAAAGCACAAGCTTTGGCGGAGCAAGCTTTATTTAATGAAGAAATAAATTTGCCTAGCCATTGGCAAGTGTTAAAAACGGAGCGTGTGGTGCAGGGCGTAACACTAAAGGAGGTACAGATTCTTGAAATTAAAAGCGGAAAAGTTATTTTTAATTTGGTGTGGGCGCAATAAAGGAGAAGCTGGCTTTCTTTTGGCGGAACTGCAAATAAGCGTTGCCATTATGGCGCTTCTAGTTGCCGTGCTGTATTCTGATTTTTGTCAATTACTGCAAGGGTGGCAAAAGATTTTTCTCGATTTACAATTACAAGATACAGGTCGCTATATGTATAGCATTTTAGAGAAGGATTTATGCTACGAAGGGCAGATGATTACCATAACAGAAGATAGCTTGGGCAAGACGAAGCTTATTTGCCAAACCGGGCACGCCGGCAAAAGCTACACTTACACTTTAAGTGGCAGAAGCCTTTACAAAAGCACTAAGACTACTAAGACGACAGGCAAAAATCCCTTGTTCATACCGGATTGCCACGTTGTGGACTGGCAGGCTGAACGAATTGGCGAAAAGCTTCTGGCTTTGCAGATTACTTTGGAAAAGCAAGGGCGCTGTCAAGAATTTAGGAAGCTTTTTCATTGCTTTAATGGTAGCGTGAATTATGAATAAAGAGCGCGGAAATATTAGCATTGCTTTGCTGGTGATAGGCTTGTTTTTAGTGGCGGTTGCTCAATTGGCAATGGTGTACGTTCAGAAAAATGTGGAGCTTGAAAAAGAGTACTGGCGAAGTAGGCAGCTACGGATTTTGTGTAGCTCCACAATGGAAGCATTGGCTGACAAGTATTTGCAGGAGCCAACTACTTTTGCAACACAGCTTTACCCGGGAAATATTCCTGCTACTGCTACGGCAAACGTTACGTTTAGTAGCGACAACCAATTTCGTTACTTAGACGTGAATACCCAAGCTGAAAATTTATCCTACAGTATGCGTAACGTACAGTTTCAACTGAAGGAGGAAGCAGTGCAGTTGGCACAGCAGTATATGTTTATTAGTGGCAAGGAAGTTGTCGGTACGGAATATCTATCTGATGAGGGAATATATACAAGCGAAGAAGAAGTAACCATTCCTCAGATAGATTTTCTGAAAAATACTGCGGAGTTTAAGAAAAGCATTTCTTCCTTGGGTATGGAGGATGTACGGCTCTACGGATTGGATAAAAGGTTTTACTATTTATCGTCTGCCAGCACGCCTCTAACCTTTACAAAAAACTTGAAGGTTTACGGAACCGCAGTCATTGCTTCAGAAGGCAGTATTATTATCGAAGAAGGCTGCCAATTTTTTGACAGGGTGGTCTTTTTAACCAAGGGTAACCTTATTATCAAAGAGGGTGTGGAGCTGCCGCAAGCTTTAATAATGGCCTATGGCAAGGTGACAATAAACCCTAATTGTAAAATTGGCGGTGTAATTTTTAGCGGAGGCAATATTGAACTACTGGGCTCTTCTAAATTTACTCATGACGCAGGAGTTGTAGCGCGCTTCTCGTCAGCGTTTTATATTTTGTAACCTTAAAAAACTAAGGCGTTCCCTATTTGGGAACGCCTTTTGCTTCGCGTAAAAACTATTTTTAAACAATCTTATAAAGTTTAAAGCCTTGGGTATCACAGGAGACAAGCTTGTATTGTACGCCACTACGTTCTTCTTCAAAGACAG
>CALCUU010000319.1 GCA_937906915.1 uncultured Phascolarctobacterium sp.
GGTTTTGGGGGAATCGCAGGACTTGCATGAGCACAAGTTACGCATAACATTTGAACCAATAATAAAATTGAAAACAATAATTTTTTCATAGTTGTCTCCAAAAGCAATTTAATACTCTCCGCAACGGGAAATTTTTTAACGTTCCTTTTAGTATGAAAATATTGCTGTCCACATATTCGCATCTAAGTTTATTCAATAACTTAGAAAGTACAGCTCAGGATGTGTCCTTAGCAATATTTTCTTGAATTTGTGTCACTAAAATTCCCCTGATTGTTGCCTGAGAGTAATTAAATTGCTTTATTTAGTCTAGTGCATTTACTGTGTTATGTTTTGATTTTTAAAAACATTTTCAGTAGAAATATTAGTAGTTAATTTCCGGCAAGTTTTGGCTGCCCGCAACTTCTTTGAAATACTCCTTGTTGTAGTAGCCAAGGGGGCCTGCGAAGATGGAGTCCGGCATGGATTGAATGCGAGTATTCATTTTTTGCACGTAAGCATTGTAATCCATACGGCTTGCTTCCAATTTTTCGTTAGCCTTTTCCAATTCAGCTTTAACTGCGTTGTAAGCTTCGTCAGCTTTCAGTTCGGGATAGGTTTCTGCCAGTTGAACGATGCGTCCTACGGCGTAGTCCAAGTCGTAATTTGCAGCGCTAAGCTCTGCAACTGTTTTGGCTTCTGCCAATTTCGCGCGTGCTTCTGCTACTTTGGCAAAGGCTGCTTCTTCGTGGGCAGCGTGCTCCTTGATGGAATCAGTAAGAGCCGGGATAAGCTCGCTCTTTTGGTGGAGCTGGGTTTCAATTTGCGCAAGCTTGCTGTCGATATTTTCGTTTAATGCTTGCATGCGGTTGTAACTGTTGTAAGCCACGCCTGCAATCAAAATCAGGATGGCGATGATTGCTACATAAACTTTCTTCATAATAAGTACCTCCATTGGGAATTTGTTACCCACCTAAATTGTAAAACCTGTTCACGTCAGTAGCGTGTCGGTTGGGTAAAGAGTATTTGAAATTTTTTCACTTGCGGAAAGTCGAAAAGTCAAATATAATAAAATCAAAACACTATACATTATTCAGCCTACGTGGCGATTTAAGGTGGTATATATTATGAGAAATTTAGCAGACGCTATTGAAAACTTTATCATTCAAGAATTTATGCGCGATCGTGACGACGCTTTGCTGGTTAAAAGAAGTGACCTGGCAGAAAAACTTTCCTGCGCTCCGTCCCAGATTAGTTACGTTTTAAGCACCCGCTTCACTCCGGAGCGTGGCTTCATTGTAGAATCTAGACGTGGCAGTGGTGGCTTCGTGCGTATCGTGCGCGTTGTTCCCAAAGAAGTTGTGCCTGAAAAAGAACCTACAGCTATGGAGCTGGTACAACATTTGGCGCAAAAAAGAATGATTACTGCTCGTGAAGCAAAACTTTTACAATTTATTTTGAATATTATCGACACAGACGAGGAACAGAAGAAGGTCATTCTGCAGCAAGCGATTGGGCAGATGACTGGCAGTGGCCAGGGGTGAAAATATGAGCGAGATTATGTGCGAAAAATGTGGCAAGAAACCTGCCAGAGTGCACGTTGTTGCCCTTATGGGTGAAAATAAAGTAGACCAATGGTTGTGCGAAGACTGCGCAAAGGATTTTATGCCCTTTGCCGGTGGTGAGCTGCCTTTAACTCCCGAATTGGCAAAGAGCTTTTTTGAAGATATGTTAAAGGGAACTCAAAAGCTTGAAGCTTCCAAGGACGGGTTTTCCCTGCGTGCTTCCAAGATTGTAAGCGACGCCATTGCCAAAGCAGTGGATAGCGGTTGTGAGCACATGGGTACGGAGCATCTTTTGTGGAGCTTGCTTTCCATGGAGAAAAACCTTGCCAAGAAAATTATTGAAGGCTTTAATTTGAAGGCTTCCGATTTACTGCAAGAGCTGGAAGGCTGGATGGACAAGGGTAAAAAGAAAGAGGGCAATGTTTTTGTTTCTTATACCCCCATGGCAACCAAGGTTTTAGAAAAAGCTGGCGAAGCTGCCAAGGAGATTGGTCAAGGCTTCGTTGGTAGCCAACAAATTTTGTTAGGACTTCTTGCGGCAGGCGAAGGCATTGCTTGCAAGGTGCTGAATAAATTTGGCGTAACCTACGAAAATGTGGCGGAGGTTATCCGTCAGATTGATGAACAGCAGAAAGCAATTTCCGGCAAAGGTCCCCGTGCTAAGGCTAATGAAAAGACTAAGGACGTGCTGGAAGTTTTGAGTGGCTTTGGTCGCAATCTGAACGAGGCGGCGCGTCTTGGCAAAAGTGACCCGGTAATTGGACGTGAGGACGAAGTTGAACGCCTCATTCAAATTTTGTGCCGTCGTACTAAGAATAACCCGGTAATTATCGGTGAGGCTGGCGTTGGCAAAACTGCCATTGCAGAAGCCCTTGCCCAAAAGATTATTAAAAATGATGTGCCTGAGTTCTTGGAAAATAAAATTATCTTCTCTTTGGAATTGGGTATGCTGGTTGCAGGCGCTAAGTACCGTGGCGAATTTGAAGACCGCCTGAAAGAAATCTTGGAGCTTATCCGTAAAGACCAACGCATTATCCTCTTCATTGACGAGTTGCACACCATCATTGGTGCAGGCAGTGCGGAAGGCAGTATTGACGCTGCCAATATTGTGAAGCCTGCCCTTGCTCGTGGTGAACTGCAAATTATCGGGGCAACTACCATTTCCGAATACCGTAAGCACGTAGAAAAGGACGCAGCTCTTGAGCGTCGCTTCCAACCTGTACTGGTAAATACTCCTACTGCGGAAGCTAGCGAAAAAATGCTCCTTGGTTTGCGTAAGCGCTACGAAAAATTCCACGGCTTGCGTATTGAAGAAGCTGCCATCAAAGCGGCAGTAGAGCTTTCCGATAGATATATTACTGATAGAAATTTGCCTGACAAGGCAATTGACTTAATGGACGAGGCTTGTGCCCGTGTGCGTATTAAATTGTATAAGCTTTCCCTGCCTGCACGTAAATTGCAGGAGGAACTGGAATATGTACAGCTGGAAAAAGAAGAAGCTGTGGAAGAGCAAAAGTACGAATTGGCAGCAGAGCTTCGCGATAAGGAAAACGCGTTGCAGGAAAAATTGGCTGCTGCTCTCGTAGATGCGGCGCAGGATTTTTCTGTTAGCGAAGAAGATGTGGCAGAAGTTGTAGCCTCTTGGACCGGTATCCCTGTACAAAAACTTACCGAAGGCGAAAGCAATCGCCTCTTGAAATTGGAAGCTAAGCTTCATCAACGTATCATCGGTCAAAACGAAGCAGTTGTTGCTGTGAGCAAGGC
>CALCUU010000320.1 GCA_937906915.1 uncultured Phascolarctobacterium sp.
ACCACCGAAGAAAAGCACAGGCACCTTCTCACGAGTGTGATCTGTTCCTTCCCAAGTGGGGTCATTGCCGTGGTCAGCAGTGATTAAAACCAAATCTTCTGCTTGGAAAAGCTCTAAAATTTCCGGCAAGCGACTGTCAAAATGCTCCAAAGCCTTGCCGTAACCCTCCACATCACGTCTATGACCAAAGGATGAATCAAAATCTACAAAGTTGGCAAAAACCAAAGTGTTATCCGGCGCATCAAGGATTGCCTGCTTAGTAGCATCAATAATCTTATCAAGACCACCTGCCGCATAATGCTTGGTTATGCCTCTATGCGCAAAGATGTCTGCGATTTTGCCCACAGCATAGACATTGCCACCGCTTTCTACGATTTTATCGAGGAGCGTTTCCTTGGGGGCAGGCACTGCGTAATCGTGACGATTAGTTGTGCGAGAGAAATCCTTCGCACAAGTACCAACAAAGGGACGGGCGATGACGCGGGCAATTTTATAGGGCTGCACCAATTTAAAGGCAAGCTTGCACAATTCATACAAGCGTTCCAAACCAAAGGCTTCTTCGTGAGCAGCAATCTGCAGTACGCTATCAGCGGATGTGTAGATAATAGGCTTACCCGTACGCACGTGTTCTTCGCCTAATTCTTCGATGATTTGGGTACCGGAAGCGTGGCGTTCACCTAAAACTCCCGGTAAGTTTCCTTCCTTGATAAGTGCGTCCACCAGTTCCTTGGGGAAGCAGTTAGGCACTTCGGGGAAGTAACCCCAGTCAAAATCTACAGGCACTCCTGCGATTTCCCAGTGACCACTCAAAGTATCCTTGCCCTTGCTAACTTCTTCTGCGTAGGTATATGCCCCGCGCTCGTAAGCAGCACCCAAGCTGGCAGGAAGCTCTTTGCCGCGACTAAGCTCTGCCGCCGCTTCCAGACCAAGCTTGGCAAGATTAGGCAAGTACAAAGGACGCTCACTATTTTCTTTAAACCATTGACAGATGTGACCCAAGGTATCTGCGCCCTCGTCGCCATAGCTTACAGCGTCGTGAGCATAGCCAATCCCAAAGGAATCCATCAATAAAATAATTGTACGTGACATTTTATCACCTGCTTTCAGATAGCAAAATCTGTAAAGCCCTTCTCAAAACTACACCAATGCGAGCCATACCAGTTGCGTAGTAGTCGCCTTTAGCAACTGCTTCGCTATCAGTACGCTTCGCCACAGCTGCACAAATGGAGCCTGCTTCTAAGCCAAAGATTTTCGCAATGACGAACAAGGCAGAGGTTTCCATTTCGTAATTAAGCACGCCCAAGGCTTGCCATTCTTTAAGGCTACCTTGAAAGTCGCGCGGAACATAGCCTGTAAAGCTATCGTAACGTTCTTGACCGGGCCAGAAGGTGTCAGAGGAAGCAGAAACGCCCAGATGATAAGGCACTTCGTTTTCCTTAGCCCCTTGCACCAGCGCAGAAACAATTTCAAAGCTTGCCACCGCAGGAAATTCCAGCGGAGCGTAATGCTTGGAGGTACCATCAAGACGCACTGCTGCGTTGTTGATGATTACTTCACCCAAGTCAATGTTTTCTTGAATAGCACCAGTAGTACCCACACGGATAAAGTGAGTAATGCCTACTCGCGCCAGCTCTTCAATACCGATACCAACGGAAGGACCGCCCATACCGGTGGAGCATACTAAAATAGGAGTGCCTTCAAAATAAGCCAACCAGCTGGTGTACTCACGATGGGTTGCAACGTATTCCACTTCTTCGCTGATGGATTTTGCCAAGCCCTCTACCCTACCCGGGTCACCGGGGAGAATAGCAATCTTAGCACCCTTTATGTCATTGGCACTAAAGCCAATATGATACAAAACTTCATCGGGAGCAGCGTAACGCTTTTCCATAATCAACTACTCCTTTCAAAATTAGAAGCCCAAGTTTTCACCTACGAGGATAATTTTGATGCGACCTGCTTGACGGCTGTGACGGGTAACAACCACTTGGCAACACATACAGTCAGGAGCATTGCAGTTGGAGCACACACCGGTTTTAGCGCAGGGAGCGCTAATGCCTGCAAAGCGTTGTGCGTTGATGGGGGCAGCGTTGCTACGAGCACGAGCAATGGGGCTGGCCAAATCCTTAGCAATTTTATTAACGCCTGCAATAATTACAACTTGTTTAGGTCCAAAGATTAAGGAAGCCACACGGTTGCCGTTGCCGTCGATATTAACGAGGATACCGTCTTCGCTCATAGCGTTGGTGCTCATAAGGAAGGTATCGCAGGTCAAACCTTTACGCATCAGCTCAACCTTTTCTTCCATGGTTGCAGCAGTGTCGCGGTCAATTACGGGGTTTCTTGCTTTTACGGCAGCCAAAAGGCCAATTTCGTCAATAGTAACAGAACCACCCCAAGCAATTACGTCAGTTTCAGGAATAAGCTCCAGTGCTTTTGCCAAAGCTTCTTCTTTAGTTGCGCAGTAGTAGCCTTCCATATTACGTTTAGCCAAATTTTTGATAACAGCTTTACCTAAAAGTTCATTGCGTTGTGCAATCCAATTACCCATAGTTTCCACCTCGTATCTATAAATTTTACAGTGATTTAATTAAGCGTATTCACCAATTGCAACTTCGTCTACGCCGTCGTGTTCAACGAGTTGTACGTTAACAACTTCTTTTTTGGAGGTAGGCACGTTTTTGCCAGCGAAGTCTGCACGAATGGGGAGTTCACGATGACCACGGTCAATGAGAACTGCCAGTTGAATTGCTTTAGGACGACCCATATCAATAAGTGCGTCCATAGCAGCACGAATGGTACGACCGGTAAAGAGTACGTCGTCTACCAAAATTACGGTTTTGCCGGTAAGGTCAGAATCAATTTCAGTACCATGTACTACAGGGTTGTAGTCCAAAGTGGACAGGTCATCACGATACATGGTGATGTCCAGCATACCAACAGGAACTTTTACGTTTTCAATTTTTTCAATGGCAGCAGCAAGACGTTCAGCCATGGGCACACCAAGAGTGTGAATGCCAACTAATACAACATCTTCTACGCCTTTATTTCTTTCAATGATTTCGTGAGAAATACGCACGATGGCACGGCGAATTGCCTCTGCATCCAACAAAACATTTTTCTTAACAAAATTACTCATAATAACTCACCTTCCATAATATATTGCGTCTTACGCTATTTTCTATTAAGTGAACTGCCCTAAGCGCAGTCTGGTAACAATTTTATGCAAATCCTCCGGCAGCTTCGCCTCGAACTCCATACGCTCGCCAGTGCGAGGATGGTCAAAGGCTAAGGTCAGGGAGTGCAGCGCCTGTCCGTTAATGGAGAAAGGCGTCTTCATAGGAGAATACTTGGGGTCACCAACGAGAGGATAGCCTAAATATTCCATGTGCACACGAATTTGGTGGGTGCGTCCCGTTTTAAGCTTACACTTTACGATGGTGTACTTACCGAAGCGTTCTACAACTTCGTATTCAGTAATGGCGTTACGTCCACCTTCTTTAACTACCGCCATCTTCTTGCGGTCGTCCTTGTCGCGGGAGATTTGTGTTTCAATCACACCGCTATCTGTTTTAATATTGCCACGCACAACGGCAAGGTAAGTGCGTTGGGCGGTCTTACTTTGAATTTGCTCTGACAGGGAAACGTGAGCAGCGTCGTTTTTAGCGCAAATCATAATGCCGGAAGTGTCCTTGTCCAAGCGGTGCACAATACCGGGACGGATAACACCGTTTATTCCGGAAAGATTCTTGCAATGATAGAGCAAGGCGTTTACCAAAGTACCACTGTAATTTCCGGCAGCAGGGTGCACTACCATACCACGTGCCTTGTTGACAACAACTACGTCTTCATCTTCGTAGATGATGTCCAAAGGAATGTTCTCCGGTTGCACGTCCAAGGGTTGGGGCTCAGGCAGGGTTACGATAATTTCGTCACCCAGCTTCACCTTGTAGTTGGATTTAATCACCTTAGTACCCTTTACTGCTCTACCTTCGTCCAACAGCTTTTGCATATTGGAGCGGGTCAGCTCCAGCATAGCGGCAAGCACCACGTCAGCACGTTGTCCTGCTTCGTTTTCAGTTATAGTTAAGATTTCTCTTTCGTCAGAAATTCCGTTTCCAATACTTTCCATAAAATCATTGCCACTCCTACACAAATTGCTATATCTGCCACGTTAAACACGGGCCAAATTCTAAAATCAAAGAAGTCTATTACAAGACCACTGCGAGCACGGTCGATGAGGTTACCAATGGCGCCTCCTCCAAAAAGTGCTGCACCATATTGCATCATCCAACCACCTTCGTTAATTTCATCCTTCATATACCAAATGCCACCTAATACTCCCACGGCAATCACTACGAAAAACCAGCGACTACCTTCCAGCATACCAAAGGCTGCTCCGGGATTAAGGATGTAGGTCCAATGAAAGATGTTTTCTATAACAGGCACGCTCTCGCCTAAATAAAAATTTTCTACCACATAATACTTCGTCAGCTGGTCAAAAATAACAACTAACAAAGCAACAATCACAAAATTCATATACTACCCCTATTTTAAATACTTTTCTAGAGTACATTATAACACATCTTTCATCAATATACATAATAAAAAAGTCCTCCACTTCTTCCGAAGTGAAGGACTTAGCTTTAATCTTAGTATAAGATTTTGTTAGCGATAACCAATCTTTGAATTTGGTTAGTGCCTTCGTAAATTTGCATGATTTTTGCGTCACGCATCATTTTTTCTACAGGATATTCGCGGGAATAGCCATAGCCACCCATTACTTGAACAGCGTCGGTGGTAACTTGCATTGCTACGTCAGCAGCATAGCATTTTGCCATAGCAGCTTCTTTGGAGAATTCCATACCTTGGTCGCGCATCCAGCAGCATTTTTGAACCAAAAGACGTGCGGTTTCAACTTTCATTGCCATATCAGCGATCATGCCTTGTACCAATTGGAAGGAAGCGATGGGTTGACCAAATTGACGGCGTTCTTTTGCGTATTTAACTGCGCAGTCCAGAGCAGCTTGTGCGATACCTACGGATACAGCACCAACGAAAGGACGAGCGCTGTCCAAAGTGTTCATTGCAATACGGAAGCCTTCACCTTCGCGACCTACGCGGTTAGCTTCGGGAACAACAACGTCTTGCAGGATAACTTCGCAGGTGTTGGAAGGACGGATGCCCATTTTGTCTTCTTTTTTACCAATGGAGAGACCCGGAGTGTCTTTAGGAACGATGAAGCAGGTCAAACCACGGATACCACCGGTTTTACGGGTGTTAGCGAATACCAAGAAGATATCAGCGATACCAGCGTTGGTGATAAAAATTTTGGAACCATTCAAAGTGTAGGTGCCATCTTCTTTATTTTTTACAGCGCGGGTGGATACGCCACCAGCGTCAGAGCCTGCGCCAGGTTCGGTCAAAGCAAAAGCAGCCAAGCCGCCGTTGTTGAGAACGTCGCAGTACATTTGTTTTTGTTCTTCGGTACCAGCAATAAGTACAGGTAAAGTTGCCAAAGCGTTAGCAGCCAAAGAGGTTGCTACACCTGCGCAGCCTTTGCCCAATTCTTCGTAGATGGTTGCGATGGAAATGCTATCCAAGCCAGGACCATCAAATTCTTCGGGAACAATCAGGTTCAAAAGTCCCATTTCGTCTGCGCGTTCAATCAAGCCTTCGCGCATGTGGTTTTGTTCATCCATTTCGTGAACATAAGGGGTAACTTCTTTTTCTACAAACTCCCTTACCATCTCTTGCAACTCAAGTTGCTCTTCGTTCAGTTCAAAATTCATAATTTCCTCCTAAATTTTTTGCGGTCTTCCGCTGCTTTATATGGTCAAGGATTTACCATTTTTCAGGTATTTCCTTAAATCTCCCTACAATAAACATAGTGGTTAAAATAGTTGCCATCAAGGTGTGGTGTTCTTCGTCGTACATCTCTGCTTCAATAACCATAGTTGTACGTCCATGATGACGAATGGTGCTCTTAACGTAAATTCTTTCTTCGCTATGAACATTCTTGATGAAGTTCATACTAAAGTTTAAGGTTGCAACTGCCGCACCAACACTGGCACCAGTTACCCCAAGCACAGAATCTGCCAACGCAGTAAGTACACCACCATGACAAATTCCACGGTGATTAAAATGCTTTGACGGATCAAGCTTGATGCTTACAACGGCGCTACCACAGGTAATCTCGCCAATCTCCACGCCAAACTGATTCATAAAGCAATTATTTTTGTACATTTCTCGGATATACGCAGGAACGTCTTTAACTTGCTCCACCATATCATTCGCCTTCTTTTTGCAAGCACACGATAGTATGCTCATTTTATACTCGTTATTTTAACACAAAAAGGACTTCAAGACAAGTTGAAGTCCTTTTCTATTGATTTTATTAAGCGCTTAGTCAATGATGTTTTGTTTATATTGGTTGTAGAGCTTTTTGAGTCTCAACATAATCTCTGCCATCTCAACTTGTTTTTCAGAAGCAGTATCGTAGTCCCCTTCTGCAATTGCCTTGCGGATGCAGGTAAAGATGCTGGCAGTATCAAAGGAATCCTTCGCAAGTTTGGTGCGCAGGTTTTGAATTTTATTCCACAGTGCCAAGTCAAGGTCAGTACTAAAATCTTGGCTGTGCAAACGCTTGCAATCAATAACCACTTGGTAATTTTCAGGAATGATGCGGGTCAAAAGCTCGGTTTGCCAACGGATGAGAGCGCCTTGCTTGAAGGATTCTGCGTATTCTTTTTTCAAGATGCCGCTGCCGGTAAGCACTGCCAATTTTTCAGGATAAGCCTCGAAAGCGCACATGTTTTCCCAAACGGTAGCAGGCGGTTTGCCAAAGAGGTGGTCGCGTTCTTCCGGAGTAAAGTCTTCAAAAACGTCTTCTTCTGTACGATATTGACGGTCTTTTTCCAGATAGAAGCCTTCCACGCCAGCTTCTTTGGAAATTTCTGCTTCCAACGCTTTCAAATCTTTACCGGAGGTTACACAAGCCTTGATGCCGTCCAGCATTGCCAAGTAGAATGCAGCGATGGCAATGTAGGTATTAGTGTACGGGTTGGGAGAACGCATTTCGATACGGGTAGCCTTGTCATTATCAAGGTCACGAATCAAGCCTGCAAGAATGGTTCTGTTACGGGACGGGTTATCGGGGCTCATACCCAAGGAGGTTACAACGCAGATAGGAGCTTCAAAGCCCGGTTTCAGACGATTGAAGGAGTCAATGGTGCAGGAGATGAAGGGGTTGATTACTTCGTAGTTTTTCAAGAGACCCATCATACTGCCGTAGCCAATGGCAGAAAGGAAATCCTCGTGCATATCTTTGGGAGAGAACAGATTGACAATCTTGCCGTTCTTCATTTTAGCAGCAATGCCTACGTGAACGTGCTCGCCATTACCAGCAACACCGGGAATGGGTTTTGCTTGGAAGGAAACTTCCAGACCGTTCATACGGAACACTTCTTTAACGATGATGCGCGCCAAAAGTTCGTTATCCGCAGTTTGTACGCCAACGTTAAACTTCCAGTCCACTTCCAGCTGTTCCATAACGTGGGTCATATGACCGCTACCGTCGATTTGACCTTTAACGCCACCACATTCCTTGTGACCCATTTCCGGCTCCAAGCCGTAGAGCTCCAGAGTTTGAATGGTTTGTTCCAAAGCAGTACGCACGTTGCCACGAGTACGTTGCCAATATTGCTCTTGCATAATTTGAGAGGAGTGCAATGCTTCAACAGGAGCATCTTCCGCAGGAGATTTTACCCAAAATTCCAGCTCAGTTGCGCAGGTGAAGATAAGCTTTTCAATATCAGCAAGGTTTACGTGCTCCAAGCCTGCGATTACAGGGTACTCCTTAAACATGGCAAGCAGTTCTTTTTCTACGTGGTCAAGGGTGTCCTTCAAAATAGAACGGGAGCAAACGTGGTTGTCATTATGAATAAGGTAGCAGGGAATACGCAGGGTACCAACCATTTTGCCGCTTTCTGCGTCAAAATGCTCGTAGTTGTAGTCCACGTACCAGTTTACAGATTTATCTACGGTCAAATCTACACGAGCGTTGTTCAAGGTAGCAATGCCCGGCAAAACTACGGAAGAACCGTCAGTTTGGGCAGCACTGCCTTCCAAAAAGTCAGCAGTATCTTCCAAGAAAATTTTCATAGGAATTTTTTCGTCAGTATCATTACCGGCAAAGTCCACACCCATCAAAGAAACAAATTGTACTTCCGGGTGCATTGCCAAAATAGTATGCAAATCTTGTTCATTTTGTTGTTCAGGCTTAATGTAATACAGTAAATCCTTTTTGTTCATAGTAGTAGCGCAGAAAAACCTGCTCTCCTTTCATTAACTAACATCACATAAAACAAAAAGACTTTCCCAAATGGGGGCACTTACCCCTTATTGAAAAAGTCTCCATTGACAGAGTTATTATACTAAGTTTTTAAAGGCTTGTCCAGTATTTTATAGGAAGTCTTTCGCTGTCAAAAGCTTTACCAAAATTTCTTCCAAGCGCTCGTACTGCCTTCCGCCTTTGCGGATATCAATGTTCATTTGCGCCAGCTCCTCTAAGGCAACACGCAGGCTCGTCAAAGAAAATTTACGGCACGCCTGAAAGTTCTTCTTCTCGG
>CALCUU010000321.1 GCA_937906915.1 uncultured Phascolarctobacterium sp.
TTTCTACAACAAAGTTATATAGTGCTTATAACGATTTTCTAAAAGATGTTAGTTAATTCAGCAAGAGTTATAGCAAACGCCGCAGTTCTCGGCACTGCAGTTTTCAAATCCACAGACTCATGATCAGTATGCTCGTCGTAATTCTCTACCCCCAACGCATCAAGGGTAGGAATAAACTTAGCAGTACGGTTGCCGTCAGTCAAGCCACCTGCAACCCACTCGTTCACTTCGCCGCCAAATTCTTCCTTAACAACTGCCTTGTAAACGTCCACCATCTTTTGTACTTGGGGAGTTTTTTCCATGGGACCAGTCACCATACCACCGGTAATGCTAACCTTGGTACCAGCAATGACAATTTTATCTGCCAGTGCTTTGATTTCTTTATCAATACGTTCTTGCTCTGCGGTGGAGAAGCAACGGATATTTACTTCGCAGAAAGCGTCACCGGGGATTACGCTAATCTTATCGTTGGTGGAACCAATTACGCCAACGTTCACAGTGTTTTGAGGAATGAACTGTCCTGCGTCCACAATGCCACGTGCTTTTAAAGCTTCTGCAGTGAAATCTTCGGGAGCGCCGGGCATGGGGCTAGCCAGCTTGTGAATTTCAGTAATGGTGTACGCCAGCTGATGAATTGCGTTAGCGCAATGTTGGGAAGCGTTGCCGTGATGACCGCCAATACCAGTAACCTCTACACGATATTTTGCGTTGCTCTTACGTTGGGTAACAATACCCCAGTTGGGGCGGGCAACGTCCATGATGATGGCAAAGTCAGATTGTTGGGACAGCTCTGCTACGATTTCTTCCGCAGTTTTGGAACCGCCCTCTTCTTCGCCGTTGGTATAGTAAATGATTTCTTTAAAGTTTTTGAAGCCTGCTTCTTGGAGCGCTTTCAAACCATAAATAACTTCCATAACAGTTGCCTTGTCGTCGCCAACACCAGGACCCCAAGCAAAACCGTTTTCATCAACACGGAAGGGACGCTTTGCTGCTTCGCCACGATTAAACACAGTATCAACGTGAGCAACGAGGAGCACGGTCAGCTCGCCTTCGCCACGCAAACGGGAAATCAAATGGCAAGCACGGTCATTGTATCTAAATTCAGTAGTTGCGCCCATAGCTTCCATGTGCTGTGCAACAAATTTGTTGGCAGCTTCGGTGCCTTCGCGGTCGCCGTTGCCGGAATCAATGTTGGTAAGAATTTCCAAATCCTTAACGTAGTCAGCGTAATGGTCAGTTAAATATTTTTTGATAGTCTCTCTCATGGCAGGACTCCTTTGCATTTTATTTTCGTAAAAAGACGTAATAGTTTTATATTCGTTAAGCTAGCCTTTTTCTCCTGCCCGAAGTCTGCTCCAAAATTAAACGTACACGTAATCTGCCATGACAGGCTGCAGCCCTCGCCCCTTTAAATCTGCAAAAATCTCCGCCAAACTACGTCCGTCATCAATTTCAAACTGCTCATCTCCAAGTCCACTGCCACCGTGGCTACCAACACCCGTACTTACGCCTGCAGAAATTTTGTTGGCGCAAATGCTCATCAAATTATCACGCACTCTTGCGCACTCACGACTGGAAACCGTTATGGAAGCATAAGGCAGGAACAAACGATAAGCGCAGACGATTTGTAAAAGCTGGCGCTCCCCTACATCAAGGGGCTGAATTTTATCATTGTTAATAATGGGACGCAAGCGAGGACAGGACAGGGCAATCTCTGCGTGAGGAAACTTCCGTTGCAAAAG
>CALCUU010000322.1 GCA_937906915.1 uncultured Phascolarctobacterium sp.
CTGATGGTTACGGTATTGTTAGTTGCATCGTCTTTATTAGAATAACCACCGTAAATCCTACCAGTAAAGTCACCGCCAGTAATAGTTACCTTACCACCAGTAGCATCGCCAGCAGTTCTAAATGCACTAGCAATGTTCTTATCAGTACCAGTGCTGAGCTTTATTTCTACACCATTTGTGTGCAGAATGTTACTACTACTAGCTTTATACCAACCATCTACACCATCTGTGGTAGGTGCCACTGTAACAGCAGCCCACACACTGCTTGTGCTAAACAGCACCGCACCAGCCAAAATACTCAACGTAATCTTTTTCGCCAAATTTTTCTTCATAAGGGGTTCCCTCCTTTACGACAAAAAACTTATATAACGACCTGCTACTTTAGCAGGTTAATTCCCGAAAAAGCTAGGTAATTACTACTATTTCTATCTAATTGTATTGTACTAAAAAAAAAGGCGATTGGTCAAGTCAGAAGGACAGTTATTTTTAGTTTGTTTATCCGCCACGCTCTTTTTGTATACTTTGTATTCTTTTTCCCAGGCTAAGGTAAATAGTTCAAAACGGTTCACCCCTAACGCCTTGCACAGCCTCAAGGTAATTTCCAGTCCTACGCTGTGCATGCCCTTTTCCAGCTCTACCAAGTATTTTTTGCTAATGCCTGCTTGCTTTGCCAAAACCTCTTGTGTCAAAACTCTTCTACAACGCAAAATTTTAAGTGCTTCTCCAAAAGCTTCCATATCTCTAAAAAAATCTTCTTCACACATTTTGTAAGCCTCCTATTGTCTTATAAAATTATTATACTTCCACAATGTAAAGTAGCATATATGCCACTATACTTGTTTAAATTACAAAATCCTGTTATGTTTAAGATGGTCCCGCGAGGGATGCAGCATTAGAAACTAAAACAGAAAAGAGGAATTTATTATCGCTACAAAAACTGGTAATTGTTCTAAAAAAGCAGTACCACGTTTCGTCAAGCAGTTCTCCAACGAACTGAAATGTTTGCTTACCAAGGCTCAAGGTAACGACCAAAAGGCTATTGATGAACTTTGCGAAAGGTTCAAGCCTTTGGTTTACAAGGAGGCTTATCGCTCCAACATCTTCAACGCCTTGGGCGAAGACGCAGTTAATGTAGCTTGGACTATTTTTCTAAGCTTTACCCGCCGTTATAACGGTGCAGATTATCTAAACCTTCCCGGGTTAATTCAGTGTCATTTGCGTTATGAGCTCCTGCACGCTGTAAAAGCAGAGGGTGAAAAATGGGACAATACCATTGTTTCGGAGGAGCTTCTGGAAAACCAGACCTATGACCCCATGGACAAGGTAACGACCGACCTTGCCCTACAAGAAGTTTTAAAAAAGCTTTCTCCCCGTCAGCTTGATATTATCGACCAATACTATCAGCACGGGAAAACCAATGAGAATATTGCTAAGCAGATGGGTTGCAGTATACGTCATGTTAAGAGACAAAAGGCTGAAGCCCTTAGCAGTATCAAAGAAAATTTTATTAAGTAGTTTTATTCAAGCCCTACTCTTCTTTACGGAGTAGGGCTTTATAGTTATATAGTTCTATCTAAGTTTATTATTTATATATTACTAGGAATAAGGATGCAAAGCTTACAGCTTTGCTTGATACAGGGCAGAAGAAAATAAAGCAGAGGAACGAGAAGAAGAAACCCACAAAGAAGAAGAGCAAGGAGAGGAAAAAAAGAAGACTCACTATATAACTTTACATTTACATACTAAAAGCGGAAGTAAATCTCTAAAAAAATTTTAGAAACCTACTTCCGCTTTCTGATTTTAAAGTAAAGTTATATTATGAGAGATAAAATTCAATTCTATCTCAGGCTTTCAATAGCAGCCTTAACATCCTGCGCACCATAAACGTAGGAGCCTGCTACCAACACAGTTGCGCCAGCTTCTTTTACCAGCACTGCAGTCTTGTCGTTGATGCCACCGTCAACTTGAATGTCAACGTTAAGACCAGCATCATCAATCATTTTACGCAAGCGTGCAATTTTGGGAACAGTGCTTTCGATAAAGCTTTGGCCACCAAACCCGGGGTTAACGCTCATCAAGAGAACCATATCAACGTAGGGCAGAATTTCTTCCACAGTGCAGAGGGGAGTTGCGGGATTCAAGGACACGCCTGCTTTCATACCTTCTGCTTTAATTTGTTGGATGCAGCGGTGCAAATGCTTGGTGGTTTCTACGTGCACTACGATTTGGTCAGCGCCTGCAGCCTTGAAATCAGCAATGTATTTTTCAGGTTGTTCTACCATCAGATGGCAGTCAAAGAACATATCAGTAGTTTTGCGAATGCATTTAACTACGGGAGCGCCAAAGGTCAAGTTCGGTACAAATTGACCGTCCATTACGTCAATGTGCACCCAGTCAGCACCGGCAACTTCAATTTTTTTAATCTCGTCTGCCAAAAATGCAAAGTTCGCAGACAAAATGGAAGGAGCAATTTTTACCATAAACGTTTTCCCTCTTTCTCTTTAATTTCTTTTATTTCCTGAAGAATGTCTAAATAAGATTGGTAACGGCTACCAGCAATCTCGCCATTTGCCACAGCTTCCTTTACCCCACAAACAGGCTCGTGGGTGTGGGTGCAGGGACAAAATTTGCAACCGTCCTCGTATTCAGCAAACTCTCTAAAGCAATCCACCAAGTTCTTTTCGTCAAAATCCTCGGAGAGCAAATTACCAAAACCCGGAGTATCAGCAATGTAGCCTTCTGCAAAGGGCAAAAGCTGTGCGTAGCGGGTAGTGTGCTTGCCACGCCCAATCTTCTCGCTGACTTCACCGGTTCTAAGGTCTACGCTACTATCAATGGCGTTAATGGTAGAAGACTTCCCTACGCCCGAAGGTCCGCCAAAAGCGCAAATCTTGCCACGCAACTTTTCACGCAGGGGTTCAATTCCCTCGTCATTATCTGCGGAGATGGCAAAAACTTCGTAGCCAATTTTTTCGTAAGTTGCCTTTACCTCGTCAATTAAGCCGTCAGGAGCAAGGTCCTTTTTGTTC
>CALCUU010000323.1 GCA_937906915.1 uncultured Phascolarctobacterium sp.
AGTGTACACGTTTAAGATTTGCTCCGCGTCGCTTAACTGCACTTGTCTAATTTTGTAGGTCATCAAAATCCCCTCATCAATTCAAAATAATTTAGTACTCCTCAAAGAGGGAGCTTTTTATTTATGTTCCACGTATACTTCAAACATTCTGTACCAAGGCAGAGTGAAGCGATAATCTTTTACAGCTTCACCAAGCATAGGCTCTGCAACGCTCGCCATTAAATTAGTAATATCTGCTTCTGCCACCGCAGTTTGTTCCGGGTTAAATCCACTGTTAGGCCAATACTTGGGCCAAATTAAATTGCGGTACACATCCATACGCACGTTGGATTGGTAAGCCCAATCGTCTAAATAACGCACGTCCAAAAGCTGGCGCTTTCCAGCTTCGGAATATTGCTGGCTAAGCAAGCCTTGCGCCAAAGCGTAGCCCAAGGAATTACCTGCAGTGTTCCAGCCTGCGTAAGACGCAAGCTTGTATTCCAAACCATTAGCAAAAATATTGCTAACCAAAGCGTTGTCACCGCCGTTACCATACTTCACGTCAGCAACAGCAACAGCCTTGCCATTGTTAGTCATTACGTCAAGAAGCTTAGTGAACTTCTCCACTTCCGCTGTAACTAGATAATCATTTTCGGGAGAGCTAGCCTCCAAGGTTACACCGTCCTGCGGAGTATTAACAGCAAGCACTAAATCTGCACGCTTATGATTAAAAATGGGTACAGCACCGGCAACGTAAACGTGCTGTCTTGCACTCATGGCAATGGTATCGTCCTCGTAGGCAGGCACCGTAGCACCACCCTCGCCGGGAGCGTAAACAATTTGTACCAACGGAATTTCGTATTGCAATTTAGTAGAAGCACGGGCAAGAAGCAACAAGCCAAGTTGGTCTGCCCCTGCGAAAAAGCGAATGCGTTCTTTAGGAAGCTCGTTAACTAAAAACTCCATCTCCCTCGCCTCACGATGAGCTTGGGAAAATTGAGCAGTATCGTCTCTGCCAATAAGCAAGTAATCAAAATCGCCACTTTCCACACCGGGGAGGAGAAGTTCCGTAGCTTTAATGTTGTTACCACGGCGGGTGTACATATCTGCTAAAATTTCCTGGGGAATAGCCTGACGCAGTTTGCGCAGCTCCCTTTTTTCACGATAGCCAATCTCTTTTGCTTCCAGCTTATCTTCCAATTCACCTAAGCGGAAGATTTTAGCACCCCACTCCTTGTAATAAGCAGGCTCTACGGGAGCAGCACTGCGCTTAGGAGAGCGCATAATTGTTGTAAAAACATAAACCAGTTGGTCGCGGAAGTCTTTCTTCAACTCAACCAACCTGTCGGCGCGGTGCTTCAACACTTCCAAAGGAATATGGTGGGTACGGGAATCAACCAAGCCTCCGTAAACGAGAGCGTCAGAAGAAATAACCATTGCCAAGGATTCATCAGCGTTTTCTAAAAGCCAATCGAATAAAGCGTCAGGGTCGCCACCCTTTTCCGCACCGGCAATGTATTCCAAAGGAGGAGTTTTAACCTCCCACCCTGCTGCTTCCATAGTCTCTACCGGATACGCCAAGCATACCGGTCTATTATCCAAAGGAACGTACAGCAACGTGCCCTTAATCTTAGGCGCAGCGAAAGCAAGCTGGCAACAAAGCATTGCCAAAATAAAAATGAACGCCTGCAATTTTTTCATAAGTATCAACTCTTTTCTATGTGACGCATTACTGCGTGAAATACAAGAATAGCCCTAATCGTAGAGTTCTACAATTAGGGCTTTTAATCCTGCTGAGTTCACTTATTGTTGAAATCTTCCCAAAAACTCCTTAGTTCTGGGGTTCTTAGGATTCTTGAACAGTACTTCCGGAGCATCGTCCTCAGCGATAACGCCTTGGTCGATAAAAATTACACGGTTGGAAACGTCACGGGCAAAAGCCATTTCGTGAGTTACGATAACCATGGTAAAGCCGGATTCTGCCAAGTCGCGGATAACACGCAATACTTCGCCAACCATTTCCGGGTCAAGTGCAGAAGTAGGTTCGTCCATCAAAAGAACTTCCGGTTCCAGCGCCAAAGCACGAGCAATGGCAACACGTTGTTTTTGACCACCGGAAAGCTGATGAGGTTTAGCATTGATGTAGCTATCCATACCAACGTGTTTCAAATATTTTAAAGCAGTTTCTTTTGCTTCCTCTTTAGATTTACCTAAAACCTTGATTTGACCAACGGTGCAGTTTTCCAACACAGTCATATTGTTAAAAAGGTTGAAGGATTGGAACACCATACCAACCTTGGTACGGAACTGGGT
>CALCUU010000324.1 GCA_937906915.1 uncultured Phascolarctobacterium sp.
TACTTACCTCTCAATTCAAAATTTTAACTTTTCTACCTTCGATTACCAATTTGCCTTCTGCCCAAAGCTTGAGAGCTTCCGGCATAGCCTTATGCTCTTGTTCCAAAATGCGGGCAGCCAAGGTATCGTGGGTATCATCATCCAAAACAGGTACAACCTTTTGCAAAATGATGGGACCGGTATCTGTGCCTTCATCTACAAAATGCACGGTGCAGCCGGTAAACTTCACGCCATATTCCAAAGCTTGACCTTGACCGTCAAGACCGGGGAAGCTGGGCAGCAATGCAGGATGAATGTTAATAATTTTATTGTGCCATTTGCTTACGAAGTTACCGCTCAAAATACGCATGAAGCCTGCCAAAACTACCAGTTCACAGCCAGCTTCTACGAGAGCAGCGTGGATTCTATCTTCAAATTCTTCTTTGGAAGCACATTCCTTGCGAGCTACAACTACGGTTTTGATACCTACGTTTGCAGCACGTTCAAGTGCGTAAGCATCAGCCTTGTCGCTGATTACCACGCCAATTTCCAAAGGCAGGTAGCCGTCAGCAATTCTATCAAGCACAGCTTGAAGGTTACTGCCACGACCACTAACTAATACGCCAGCCTTACGATTATTCACTGAACACTCCGCCTTTCATGACGGTTTTTTTGCTGCCTTCTACAACCTTGCCAAGTTCAAAGAACTCTTCGCCGTTAGCACGCAGGTGCTCACGTACAGCGTCAGCTTCAGCAGCGTCAATTACCAGAACCATACCTACGCCCATGTTAAAGGTGCGGTACATTTCTTTCCAGGGAACATTGCCCCATTCTTGCAATTTTTTAAATACAACGGGAACTTCCCAGCTAGTAGCGTCAACTTCTGCGTCGCAGTTTTCCGGCAAAATGCGGGGAACGTTTTCGTAGAAGCCGCCACCAGTAATGTGAACCATACCGTGAATGTCAAATTTTTCAATCAAGGGCAGGCAGGATTTGGGATACAGACGGGTCGGAGTCAAAAGTTTTTCGCCCAAAGTGCAACCAAATTCAGGAATTTCGGTATTCATGTCAAAGCCCATAGCTTCGAAGCAGATTTTGCGAACCAAGGAGTAGCCGTTGGAATGCACACCACTGGAAGGCAAGCCAAGGAGCACGTCACCGGGTTTAACTTTTTCACCGGTAATCATTTTGCTCTTATCAACTACGCCAACGCAGAAGCCTGCGATATCGTATTCGCCTTTAGCATAGAAGCCAGCCATTTCTGCAGTTTCGCCGCCAATCAATGCGCAACCGGATTCTTTGCAGGCATCAGCAACACCTTTAACGATGTTAGCAACTTTTTGAGAATCAACCTTATCTACTGCAATATAGTCAAGGAAGAACAGGGGTTCTGCACCTTGTACCAAAATGTCGTTAACGCACATAGCAACTGCGTCTTGACCAATGGTATCGTGCTTATCAGCCATGAAAGCCAATTTCAGTTTGGTGCCAACGCCGTCAGTACCGGAAACGAGAATAGGTTCTTTGTATTTGCCGCTGTTCAAAGCAAACAAACCACCAAAGCCACCCAAGTCGCCGATAACTTCGGGGCGATAGGTAGCGCGAACGCTATCTTTCATCAATTCTACTGCTTTATTACCAGCGTCAATGTCAACGCCGGCATCAGCATAGGTAAGTTGTTTCTTTTCTTCGCTCATGTCTTCCTCCTATTTTCTTGCGAGAGTTTTATCTTCATCTTTAATTACTTCGTTATAGCACGTCGTATGGTTATTGACCTTGACGCATTGCAGCAAGCTTTTCGCCTTTAGCTTTAACTTCTTCCTGCATTTTCTTGCGGTCTTCTGCTAATTTATCTACTAATTCAGGATATTTAGTTGCCAAAATTTGTACAGCAAAAAGCGCTGCGTTCTTCGCACCATTGATTGCCATGGTTGCAACAGGAATGCCAGCAGGCATTTGCACGAAGCTCAAGAGAGCATCCATACCATTAAGCGGAGTTGCATTGATGGGAATACCAATTACAGGCACAGTGGTGTAAGCAGCAATAACAC
>CALCUU010000325.1 GCA_937906915.1 uncultured Phascolarctobacterium sp.
AGCACCTCCTTGCCAAGGAGGGGGTCGCGAGTTCGAGCCTCGTTTCCCGCTCCACAGGGGTATAGCTCAACTGGTAGAGTAGCGGTCTCCAAAACCGTTGGTTGTGGGTTCGATTCCTACTGCCCCTGCCAAGCGATTATAATAGACGTAGACTTCGGTCTACGTCTTTTTTGTTTTATTTCTACAACATCTCAATAAAGTTTAGCAACAGCTTGCATCCAAAGAAAATTATTACAACGCCACACACTACGTTAATAGTACGCAGTACTTTTGCGTTGAAGCGGTTACTCAATGTGGAGATAGTCATTGCCAACCCTGTGAACCACAAAAAAGAAGCAGTTGCCACGCCCAAAATGAAAGCTGTTGATTGAGCAGGGGGAAGACTAGCATTGAAGGCGCCAAGCATCATTGTTCCATCAATTATTGCGTGGGGATTAAACCAAGTTACCACGCAGGCGGTGTAGATTGTAGAGCTTATGGACGGTGGTGGAGCGTTGCGGGTAAGCTCCGCACCTTTGTCGCGAAGCAAGCCAACGCCAATATAAATGACTATTACACTGCCAACCAATATGATGAGCATTTGAAGCCAGTGATAATTTTCCATAACAACGCCAATTCCGAAGAAGCAAGCCAGCGCAAGAGTAATGTCAAAGAAAATGACAATCAATGCTGTGAGCAAGGCACGCAATCTATTTTGAGTTAAAGCAGAATTTATAACGAAGAGGTTTTGCACGCCAATGGGTGCCACGTAAGCCAAGCCCATGGTCAAACCCTGCAAGAAGTATTCCATAATTCACCTACTGTTAAAAAATATATGCAATATTATATCAGTTCTCGTAGGAACGACAAAGATAAAAAATTATTTGAAGAATAAATAGTTCACGGGGATTTCACAACTTCGCGAAATAAAAAGGGGAGCATTCATTTTATTGTAGAAGTTTTTTATGGATTAGCGAGTTCTAAAAACTTGACTATATGTTATAAAAAACATAAACTATAAGGAGAGAATGCTATGCCAAATTTTGAAGTGGAGTACTACGAAAAAGCGGACGGAACGTATCCAGCAGAAGAATTTATTTTAAAGCAACCTATAAAATTGCGAGCAAGGATTTTACATTGTATTGAATTGTTAGAAATTAAAGGTAATGCTTTACGAGAACCATATTCTAAATTTTTAAGAGATGGTATTTTCGAGTTAAGAACACAACAGGGAACGGATATTGCCAGAGTATTATATTTCTTTGTTGTAGGGCGCAAGGTAATTCTAACCAATGGATTTATAAAGAAAACTCAAAAGACACCTGATGAACAGATTGAATTGGCAAAGAAGTACAAAGCTGATTATGAACGCAGAGAGGAGTAATAACATGGCTAAGAATTTTAGAGACTCTTTGAATGAACAACTCAAAAATCCTGAATTTAAAGTGGAGTATGATGCTTTGGAACCAGAGTTTCAGATTATAAAAGCGATGCTTGACGGAAGAAACAAATTGAATTTGACTCAAAAAGATTTAGCAGAACTTAGCGGTATTACTCAAGCAGATATTAGCAGACTTGAAAATGGAAACGCTAATCCGTCAATACGAACTCTAAAAAAATTAGCAGCTGCTATGAATATGGCATTGGATATTAAGTTTGTGCCTTTAGCAAAAGTTTAAAGTGATGTAATGGAGCAGTTCTTCGTAATGAAGGACTGCTTTTTATTTTTTATATACAGTACTACACTACGGGAACAAGGAAGAAAAGCTTTCAGCTTTTCTTGATACAGGGCAAAGAAATAAAGGAGAGGAACGAGGAGAAGAAAACTACCAAAAGA
>CALCUU010000326.1 GCA_937906915.1 uncultured Phascolarctobacterium sp.
ACGTAAAATTTGCTGATGATTTCGTTTTTATCTGCGTGGTTTTCTGCAATTTCGTCCAGTGAATTTTCCATCTCCGCAGAGAAAGGAATGTTAATCAAGCCACTGAAATACGCTGTGAGCATATCTACCACTAAAATACCAAGCTCAGTAATTACAAGCTTCTTGCCGTCTTTGGCAACGTAGCCTCTGTCAAGAATAGTTTGAATGGTAGGCGCATAGGTACTGGGGCGACCAATCCCCTTTTCTTCCAGCTCTTTAACCAAGGTTGCTTCAGTAAAGTGTGCAGGCGGTTCGGTGAAGTGTTGTTCTGCAGGCAACAGCTTGTGAAGCATAACCTCCGTACCCACAGGCAAGTAAGGTACGGGCTTTTCTTTTTCGTCTTCCGCAGATTTACCGCTTAATTGAAGGAAGCCGGGGAATTTTAAAATTGCACCGCTGGCACGCAGTTGGTAATCTCCTGCGTCAATCAGCAAGGTGGTTACGTCATAAAGAGCGTCGCTCATTTGACTAGCCACTGCCCTATTCCAAATCAAGGTATAAAGTTTAAGCTGGTCTTTGGTTAAGTAATGAGCAATTTCGTTCGGGGTACGCAGAATGCTTGTCGGACGAATTGCTTCGTGAGCATCTTGCGCATTCTTTTTGCTGCTGAACACGTTAGGTTTAGCAGGACAGAACTCTTTGCCGTAATTATTTTCAATATAATTACGAATTTCATCGCGAGCGCTATCTGCAAAACGCACGGAGTCAGTACGCATATAAGTGATAAGACCCACAGAAGATTTGCCAACGGATACGCCTTCATAAAGCTGTTGGGCAACCATCATGGTCTTCTTAGCAGTAAAGTTTAATTTTTTATTTGCTTCTTGTTGCAGACTGGAGGTTGTAAAGGGAGGCGCAGCCTTACGCTTGCGTTCCTTCTTGCTCGCTTCGCTGATGATGTACTTGGCATTCTTCAATGCTTCTTCAGCAGCGTGAGCTTGCTCTGCGTTTTTCAGCTCTACTTTCTTACCTTTATATTTGGCAAGCTCTGCTTCAAAAATGGGAGCCTTGCTGTTTTCACGGAGCTTAGCGTTTAAGGTCCAATACTCTTGAGGAATGAAGTCCGCAATTTCTTTTTCTCTATCTGCAATAATCTTAACAGCTACGGATTGCACGCGACCAGCGCTCAAACCCTTACGGATTTTACGCCACAGAAGCGGGCTAAGCTTGTAACCAACGATACGGTCAATAATACGACGTGCTTGTTGAGCATCTACTTTTTCCATATCAATGGTACGGGGGTGTTTTAAAGCGTCCTTAATGGCGCTGGAAGTAATCTCGTGAAATTCAATGCGACATTTTTTGCTAGGGTCAATGTCTAAAAGATGAGCCAAATGCCAGCTGATTGCTTCGCCTTCACGGTCAGGGTCAGTTGCCAGAAAAACTTTGTCAGCTTTTTTAGCTAAGGCTTTCAGCTCTTTAATTAAGTCGCCTTTACCACGAATATTGATATACTTAGGCTCAAAATCATTCTCTACATCTACACCAAAGGTGCTCTTGGGCAAATCGCGAAGATGACCCATAGATGCGCGTACAGTATAATTCTTGCCTAAGAATTTTTCGATTGTCTTGGATTTAGTCGGAGATTCGACTATTACAAGATTCATTGTCATATAAGTTCCCCCTACAAGCGGAAATATCTTTGAGCTTTATCTTGTTCCACGTAACCTGATACCTGTAGCTCCAAAAGCTCCATACTGATTACGGGGATTGGTTCTTCTAATTGTTCTGTAATATCTTCCAGAGAAAGAGCACCTTGTTTTAAAAGCGCCCAAATTTTTTGACCAAGTTCGGAAGCAGGAAGAGGCTTCTCTTTTTTAACAGGCTTGCGTCGTTTTTCTTCGGCAAACAGTTTAGGCTGAAATACTTTTCTTTGCATGGCAGCCTGCCAAGCCTGCTTATCTTCTAAAATATCTTGCACGCAATCAACAAGCTTTGCTCCCTTACGAATTAGCTCGTGGCAACCTACGCTTGTCCCATCAAAGATGTTGCCCGGTACACAGTAGACCTCTCTGCCTTCGTCGGCAGCAATGTGAGCAGTAATGAGGGCACCGCTTTTTCTAGCAGCCTCTGCGACGATAACGCCCCTGCTCAAGCCAACGATAATGCGGTTACGGGCAGGAAAGTTTAGGGCACGAGGCTCTGTTCCAGGTGGGTACTCGCTTATGACCGCACCACGCTCTGCAATTCGCTGGAAAAGCTTTTGGTTCGAGGCGGGGTAAGCAATGTCAATACCACAGCCTAAAACTTTAATAAGATCAGTAATGATTTCACTCTTGAAAATCTGAT
>CALCUU010000327.1 GCA_937906915.1 uncultured Phascolarctobacterium sp.
ATATCCCGCAATAAAAGCTGTAGTAATTTTACAAACAAAACGGCTTCTGCGCGCTCGTACTTTTCTACCCACGCACGTCCTGCCAAATAATTTAAGGGCATCGCCAAAGGCAACGCTTCCAAAAAACTTAGAGCTGTTTGCCTATACTCCAAAGCATTTTGCTCGTGGAGGTTCAGCGCCGTACCCACGCTACCTTCGCTAACTCGCGCCAGCACTTCGCTTTCTTCAGCAGCAACATCTCGCTCAACTAAAAGCTGTTTAACATCTGCCACCGCCAAAGGATTAAAGCGCAATTTTACCACGCGAGATAAAATTGTAGTCAAAAGTTTATCTTCACTGCTGGCTAAAAGAATAATCAGCCAACCGGCAGGCGGTTCCTCCAGCAATTTTAAAAAGCTGTTGGCAGCCGCTTCGTTCATGGTATCTGCATCTTCGATAATGCAAATTTTATTTTTAGAAAGCACCGGTGCAAAAGCAGCCTGCTTGTTCAGCTCGCGCATCTGGTCAATCAAAAGACCAGCCTTGTCCGGCAAGCGTTGCACCAAGATAAAATCAGGGTGGCTCACGTTACCATCTGCAAAGTTCAGCAAGCGACAAGCTTCACAGCCATCATCACCCTTACCGTTCAAGCACAAAAAGGTCTTGGCAAATTCCAAAGCCAGCTTCTTTTTGCCCAAACCATCTGCCCCACAAAAGAGCAGTGCGTGAGGACGTGCCTGTGCTTCTAAAAAATTACGCAAAAACTCTTTATTCTGTTGGTGTCCTAAAACACTATCCCACATTTAAGCTTTTACCTTTTCTAATAATGCAGTAATCTTCTGCATGATTAACTCTTGCACTTCCTCTTGAGTGCCCTCCGCATTGATAACCTTAATGCGTTCAGGCTCTGCCTCCGCCAAAGCTAAGAAGCCATTGCGCAGGCTGTGTTGGAAATCCAAGCCTTTATTTTCATATCTATCACTTACGCCACGGGCATCACGACGTATTGCCAAAACTTCCGGTCTGCCGTCAAGCAGCAGTGTCATATCAGGCACAATTCCATTGCTGGCAAAAGCGTTCAGCTGGCGCAGTTCCCCCAGTTCATCAAGCTTCAAGCCACGGGTCAAACCTTGATAAACCAAAGTAGAATCACTGAAACGGTCGCACAAGACAATTTTGCCTGCTTTTACCGCAGGAGCAATCACCTTTTCTACGTGCTCACTACGCGCCGCAGAAAACAGCAATACTTCTGTAATATTGTTGATGGGAAGTTCAGGGTCCAAGACAATATTACGAACCTTCTCCGCCATAATGGTACCGCCGGGCTCGCGGCTTTCCAAAACCTCGTAGCCTTGAGCGCGTAACGCTGCAGCAACATTTTTCAGTTGGGTAGTTTTTCCGGTTCCGTCAGGACCTTCAAAGCTGATAAATAAACCTTTCATTTTCGCACCACCCGTATGGTTTTCAGGCTTCCGTCCGCAGGACCGCTGACGGGCAAGCCTAAAGACTTCATCATTTTACAATAGTTTATAATTTCCGGGGTAATAACTTCGCCGGGCAAAAGCACCGGAATCCCCGGAGGATAGAAGCTAACTTGCTCTCCGCAAATTTTGCCAGCACTTTCCTCTAAGGCAACAGCTTCCTTGTCTCCGTAAAAAACTTCACGCAAGGGAAGCACCATTTCCGTTACAGGAACATCCTGCGCCTCCGGAGCCAAAGCTCTGTCGCGCTTATTGGCTTCCATTTCAGAAAGCACTTTATCTATTTTCGCCAAAGCGTTTTCGTAATCGCCAGTTACATCTGCGTAAGTTACAAGGAAGAGTACGTTTTGGGCATCCACCAATTCTACGGCAATGCCTGCCTTACGGAACAAGTCGCCAGCTTCGATACCGGTGTAGCCCCATTCGGCAAAGTTTACCGTAACCTTGGTAACATCTAATTTCAAACCACCGCAGTCCGCTTCCGTAAGAAGCTTTAAGCCAGCATACTTCTTGATTACAGCGTGTAGCTTCTCCGCCGCCAGCACTGCGTCCTCTGCCATCTCCTTGCCACGCACTTCAAGTTGGGCGCGGGCAGCATCTAAGGACGCCATCAAAAGATAGTTAGGACTTGTAGTCGTCAGCACGCTCATCACGTCTGCCGCACGCTCTACGCTAAGGCGCTGACCTTGAACGTGAAGCATACTGCATTGGGTCATGGCACCTAAAATTTTGTGGGTACTTTGGGCGCAGGCATCAGCGCCACATTGCAACGCAGACTTAGGAAGCAAATCGCTAAATCCCAAGTGAGGACCGTGAGCTTCATCAACGAGGAGAACTACGTTGCGTTCGTGGCAAATTTTGGCAATGGCTTCAACATCAGCCGCCACACCATAATAGTTGGGGCTGGTAAGAAGCACCGCTTTAATGGAAGTATCTTTTTGCAAAGCCTCTTCCACGTCTTGGGGCTGTACCTGTAAATTTATGCCAAAGGCTTCGCAATAATCAGGTTGCATGAAGGTCGCTTCAATTCCGCCAAGAATCAAACCTCCTGCCACACTACGATGAGCGTTGCGGGGAAGCAGTACCTTTTCGCCGGGCTTCAAGGCTGTCATCAGCATGGCGTGAATTGCTTGGCTAGTTCCGTTTACTGCCCAAAAGCAAGCGTCGCTACCGTAAACCTTCGCCGCCAAAGCTTGTGCTTCCTTAATATAAGTTTCCGGCTCGTGAATATCATCAAGCTCGCTCATCAGGGACACGTCCATTAAAACGCTTTCCCCCAATTCGGAGCGCAAAGAGCTTTCCATACCACGTCCACCCTTATGCCCGGGAGTATGAAACGGGTAAATATTTTCTTGTTTATATTTAAGCATCGCTTCGATAAGCGGCATCTTCATTTCCACGTTATTTTCTCCATCGCATAGATGTCCATAGTATCATTTTATTTTACCACACACACGCAGTGCGTACAATAAAAATAACGTCTGCCAAAATTGACAGACGTCAGAAGTTACAAGAAGTTTTTATTTTTAACTTCACTGAGCAAATTATACAAGCCATCTTGGGAAAGAACTCCTCGCTTCAAATCAGCAGGCAGTTCGCCTCGCTCATCACATTCATA
>CALCUU010000328.1 GCA_937906915.1 uncultured Phascolarctobacterium sp.
TTTGTGGCTGGGATTCAGTTTGAGGTTTTATTTGAGGATAATTTGTTTTTTGATATAGCTTTAAAGCAAAATAATTTAGCGTATAAATTACGTAATGAGTTAATTAAATTAGGAGTTGAATTTGAAATTGATAGTCCAACTAATCAATTATTTCCAATATTTAAAAAAGAGGTTGTTAAGAGATTAGAAAAGGTTGTTAGCATATAAACACAAAAGGCAAATATCAAAGCTTTACCCAAGCAGATACTGCTAACCTTTTGGCAGCAGGCTACGATGGTGGCTTTACTCCCATTGAAGATGCAATCGCTGAATACTGCGAACTCTTAGATAAAACTGGCGGTTACTACGTTTATGAAAGATAAGGCAGTGTTCTTTGACCGCGACGGCGTACTTAACGTTGACGTGGACTACTTATATAGAATTGAAGATTTGGTGTGGGTGGATGGAGCACGGGAAGCTTTGGCTTATTTGTGCAAATTAGGCTATAAGATTTTCGTTGTCACCAACCAAAGCGGTGTTGCTCGTGGTTACTACACCATCGAAGATATGAACAAACTCCACGCACATATGGCTTCTGAATTGGAGAAATGTGGTGCGAAGGTAGAAAAGTTCTATTATTGCCCTCACCATAAAGAAGGCAAGGTGGCAGAATACGCAATTGAATGCGACTGCCGTAAGCCCAAACCGGGTATGCTTCTA
This sequence comes from uncultured Phascolarctobacterium sp., assembly GCA_937906915.1. GTDB lineage: Bacteria > Bacillota > Negativicutes > Acidaminococcales > Acidaminococcaceae > JAHHUH01. The sequence continues at coordinate 700 of CALCUU010000328.1, forward strand.
CAAGCTTTTGCAGAAAATGACTTGGATAAAGAAGCATGCTTCCTTATTGGCGATAGCAAGCGAGACGTGGAAGCGGCAGAAGCTGCTGACATTAAAGGATATCTCTTTAAAGGCGGTAGCCTGTTAGAATTTGTTAAAAATATAGTTGAAGGTTAATTACATGGACTACAAAAATATTTTACTTATCAAAATGAGCTCGTTAGGAGATGTTCTTCATACATTGCCCTTTGCAGGTGAATTGCGCAAGCTGTATCCCAATGCTAAGATTAGTTGGCTGGTACATCCTCAATTTGCAGGCTTTGTACCTGATCCGCCTGTAATTGACGAAGTGCTTTATTTTGACAAAGTTAAATTCAATAAGATGAGCTTTGGCGATAAAATAAAATATTATAAAGAAATGCGTGACATGCTTCACCGCAAGCATTTTGATTTGGTAATCGATATGCAGGGCTTGTTCAAGAGCGCAGTAATGGCTGCCATTAGCGGTTGCAGTAATCGTATTGGTTATTGCGAAATGCGTGAAGGTAGTGGCTTTGTGAGCAAGGCAATTACTGGGAGTCACAGCAAGGACCATGTAATTGAACGTTATTTAGACGTTGCTCGTCACCTTGGTGCAAAGGTAGAGGAAGTAGAATTTCCCATGCCGGATTTAACCAAGGAAAGCGAAGCTGTAAAAGAAAAACTGGCGGCTAAAGGAGTCAAAGGCGATTATGTTGTCTTTGTTCCTGGTGCACGCTGGAAAACAAAGGAATGGCCTGTAGAACATTACGCTGAGCTGGCGAAGAAAATTGTTGCAGACGGTATGCACGTTGTACTTGCAGGTGGTCCTGATGATGCACCTAAGGGTGCTAAAGTTAAAGAGTTAAGTGGCTTGGAGCAAGTTGTGGATATGACTGGTCAAACCACCTTACGTGAGCTTGCTGCTCTTATCAAAGATTGTAAGTTCTATATTAGTGCTGATACTGGACCGCTTCACTTTGCTGCGGCGTTGAAGAAGCCTTTAATAGCAATGTACGGTCCAACTAAGGCTGATAGAACTGGCCCTTACGGCAGTAACAATTCCACAGTGATGATT
>CALCUU010000329.1 GCA_937906915.1 uncultured Phascolarctobacterium sp.
ATCATTTTATCTATTTCATCTTCAGCCAAACAAGCAATACCGCTGTTAGTAACAAAGGCAACAGAAAAGAAAAACTCATCACAGTTTTTCAATTCGCTCAACAAAGATTCTAATACCTTTACCTGTTGCTTTTGATTATTAGTCAAAATCTTAGGCAAAAATCTTTCGTTTGTCTTTTCTTCAATATTAAAATCTATAACCCCTGCTTCTAAACAAACAGCCAATTCTTCCCTATTCATAAAACAACCTTCTATCTATTTTTTAAAAACTCTACTATCGGTTTATCTGCTTCTGCCCAATCCAATGTGTCCAGTTCACTGACAGGCAACCATTTAAAGGAAATATGTTCCTTCATTACAAAATCTGGTTTATCAACCTTGCACAAATAGGTATGCATCGTAATTGCAAAATCTGGATAGGTGTGTTCTACCGTGAGTAAGTAATCTTCTTCTCTAATAGAAACATTCATATCCATTTCTTCGTTAAGCTCTCGTTCTAAGGCAGTGTGGTTTTCTTCGCCAGCTTCTACCTTGCCACCAGGGAACTCAAATTTATAGCTAACATAATCAAATTTTGCTTTATTGCGTTGCATGCATAAGATTTTGTTATCGTACTCAATAACTGCGGCAACAACTTCGTAGTGTTTCATGAAATCAACTCTTTCTTTGCATTTTGTTATATTATATCATTCTGGCAGCCAATAATAAATTTTATTTTCCCAAACAAAAATCTCCCGCAAGCTTTTGCCTACGGGAGTTATTTTTATTTAAACGAAAACAGCGATTCTTGATAATGCTGTGCAGATAGCCTGCCTAAGAAGAACAGCTTTTGCCATTTGGAAAGTGCGTTGTCTTTTAAGGGACGCCTTAGCCATTTGTACTCTAAGCTTTGCGGGTTAAAGAGTAGTAAGCCAACATTCAGCTCTGCAAAAAGCTCCAGCTTTTCTTGCAAGGCTTCTTCCTCGTCGAAGGGGCGCACTGCCACAACGTAATTAGCAAAGGCTTTGTATAAGGTTGCCTGCTGTAAGGCACGCTTCCAGTTAGGCGCTTTAAGGTCAAATGCCCAAATGTTATCGCTTTCCTGCACAAAGCTTTTAGAAAGAAAGTACAGGTTTTTCTTTTTCACGAGGAAATCATTTGCCTTTAGCTCTCTTAACGCACGGTTAAGGGCAGTATCAGTAATACCTGTTCTTTCTTTGATGTAGTCCTTCGTTCTGCCGGAATTATATTTTAAGATGGATAATACAAGGCTACCATGCTCTAAGGAAGAAAGCTTAGAAAAATCATAAGTGCCTATAAGTTTTTCGTGAGGGAAGCCAACAAAATCTGCACTGCCTTGCAGTTCGCGGAACACTCTTTCAAAAGCAGGCAGTTCTTTAATGAGGGAAGCTTTAAGGACACGTTCAAAAGAATCCAATACTTCAAATTCTAAGTTTTCCATTTGCACTTCCCCTTTCTAAAAAGCTTTTTATTACATTATATCATTCATATAAAAACTCCCGCAAGCTTTCGCCTACGGGAGCTTAATTCGTATATTTTATTTAGGGCAGTTAGCCAGATATTCTTCGTCAGAAATTTTGGAGTCGCGCACTGCACGGAGGATTGCTTCTTGCATAACCTCTGCCGCAAGAGTGCCGACAGCATTAACGTCAGCCTTTACCTTGCCCAAGGAAACTGCGTAAATGGAATCGCCATCATACAAAGTGCCAACAGGATAGATACAACGAGCGTAAGCGTTTTGGGTCATGGAAGCTACCTTAGTAAGCTGCGCTCTGTCCAGTTCTACGTTAGTGAGGATGGCGCCAATGGTTGTGTTCTTGTGAGCCAAGGAAGGCACGCCAAATTTATAAACTTCGTCACGGATATCTACAAAAGCGGTGCGGTCTTCGTTCCAAAGGCCTGCAATCTTTTGTCCGGTTTTAGGATCGTAAATATCGCCACAAGCGTTAAGGATAACAATCGCCGCCAGCTTCACGTCGCCAAGTTGAACAGCGTAAACGCCCATACCAGCTTTAGTCGCACGGTCCATACTGTAGTAAGTTCCTACAGTTGCACCAACGCCTGCGCCGTACAAACCGCTTTTAATTTCCGGGCGCTTCATTGCGTTTTCGCAAGCTTTGTAGCCCATCTTAGGACCGGGGCGTACATCTGCTCTGCCATACGCTAAGTCGAAAATATCGCTTTGCACTACAATCGGAACAAGGGCAACACCTGTATCGTAGCCAATGCCGTGTTCTTCAAGGTACTGCATTACGCCATCACTTGCGCCCAAACCGTAAGCACTGCCACCGCCCAAAACTACTGCGTTCAGCGGAGTGGGATTCGTAGTTGGTGCGATAACCGGAGTTTCGCGGGAAGCAGGACCGCCGCCACTAATTTCCACGCCAGCCATTACGCCTTTGGGGAAAATCATAACGGTTACGCCAGTTTTTGCCTTGTGGTCTTCAACAGTACCAATGTAAGCGTCTTCAATAGTGTTTACAGGAATTTCTTTATAGGGGCGTTCAGCCGCCAAAGCGGTACCGATGCCGGAAAGCATTCCCATCATTGCCAATGCCATAGCAATTTTTTTAAATTTCATCTGAGTTACCTCCATTGCTAAAATTTTGGACTTGCCAAATATCTTGCACGATGTTTTCAACATCTTACCGTCATTGTAACATAATTTTTCAAAATTGAAAGCATCTTTTAAAATAAACAGCTCACCTCGAAATTGAAGTGAGCTGTAAAAAACTTATTTAATTTTTTTGAAGAGACGTTTTACGTTGGCAGTAGTAATTGCTGCCAGCTCGTCAAAGTCCATGTTCAAAACCTCTGCCGCATTGCGAGCAGTAAGCTCCACGTAGCCGGGGTTATTGCGTTTGCCACGATAAGGCACGGGAGTAAGGTAGGGGCAATCTGTTTCAAAGAGGATAAGGTCTTTGGGAACAAACTGCATTACCTCGCGCACCTTTTGTGCGTTTTTGTAGGTGGATGTTCCGCCAAAGCCAAAGTAGTAGCCACGTTTTGCCAGTTCCTTCGCCATCTCCACAGAACCGGAGTAGCAATGGAACACAGCCTGCACGCCAGTTACTTCTTTTTGGAACATTTCCAGCATATCGCCGTGAGCATCGCGGTCATGGATGATGATGGGCAAATCAAATTGTTTTGCCAGCTCAATCTGCTCCATGAAAACTCGCTTTTGTACTTCCTTGGGCTCGTTTTCCTTCCAGTAGTAGTCCAAGCCAATTTCGCCAATGGCAACTACCTTGGGGTGAACTGCCCACGCCGCCAGCATATCTAAATAGTTGGCAGGCATTCCGGTCAAGTTTTCCGGATGCCAGCCTACTGCGGCGTAGATGAAGTCGTATTTTTCAGCCAGCTCTACGGCAAAAGCGCTGCTTTCCGCATCACAACCGGGGTTGACGATACCGTCAAGCTCCGTTTGCAAATTGGTAATCAGCTCGTGCCTGTCGCTGGTAAAGTAGTCAGAGTCTAAGTGGGCGTGGGAATCCCACAATCCTGTTCTGCTCATCTTATTTTACACGGCTACCGCTTGCCATGCCCGGAGCATCTGCCAAAACAAGGTTGCCGTTGCCGTCGGAAGCTGCCAAAAGCATACCGAAGGATTCAATACCGAAGAGTTTAGCAGGAGCAAGGTTAGCAATTACGATTACGTTGCGACCGATGAGCGCTTCCGGTTCGTAGTATTGAGCGATACCGCTTACGATGGTGCGTTCTTCTTCGCCAATCATAACTTGCAATTTAAGGAGCTTCTTGGATTTTTTAACTTTTTCTGCAGCTTTAACGGTGCCTACGCGCAGGTCGATTTTTTCAAAAGCGTCAATGGTGATTTCTTCTTTGATGGGTTCCATTTCGATTTTGGGTTCTTCAACTGCGGGAGCAGGAGCTTCCACTTTAGGTTCATAGCGTTTGCCGCCAATAATGGTAGCACCGTCTTCTGCGATTTCAATACGCGGATAGAGGGGTTCGCCTTTTTGAACTTTGGTGCTTTCCATTTTGCCAAATTCAGCATCGGTGAGGAGGAATTCAGCAGGAACTTCCAAGCCAAGTTGGGTGTAAATTTTCGGGCTGGTGGAAGGAATGAAGGGAGCAACCAGAATTGCTACAACGCGCAGGGTTTCTGCCAAGTTGTACATAACAGTTTGCAAACGAGCAGCTTTTGCTTCGTCCTTCGCCAAAATCCACGGACCGGTTTCGTCAATGTATTTGTTAGCGCGGCTGATAAGAGCCCAAACGCCTTTGATAGCGCTATTGATTTCCATAGCGTCCATATCTTTTTCGAAGTTAGCAACAGTGGTTTTTACGAGAGCTTGCAGGTCTTCGTCAACAGCTTCGCTTACGCCAGCGTTGGTAACTACGCCGCCATGGTATTTTTCAATCATGCTAACAGTTCTGTGGAGCAGGTTGCCCAAGTCGTTAGCAAGGTCAGAGTTAATACGGGTGATGAGTGCGTCGCGGGAGAAGTTGCCGTCATTACCGAAAACGATTTCGCGGAGCAGGAAGTAACGGATAGCGTCTGCACCAAATTCGTCAATGAGAGCCAAGGGGTCAATAACATTGCCTTTGGATTTGGACATTTTGTCGCCATCGATTACCAGCCAGCCGTGACCGTAAACTTTTTGAGGCAGTTCTACGCCCATAGCTTTCAGCATGATGGGCCAAATGATGGTATGGAAGCGCACGATTTCTTTACCAACAAGGTGCAAGGATGCAGGCCAGAATTTGTTGAACATTGCATCGTCAGTACCATATTTAATGCCGGTCAAGTAGTTGAGCAGTGCGTCAAACCAAACGTAAACAACGTGTTTTTTATCGAAAGGTACAGGAATACCCCAGTCGAAGGTAGTGCGGGTAATGCACAAATCTTCCA
>CALCUU010000330.1 GCA_937906915.1 uncultured Phascolarctobacterium sp.
GTGATATCGAAATCTGCGGTGAGCTTGATTCCCTCGTAACCCATATGGGGCCAATCATTCATCCCTTTGTTGGACTGCTTCACAATCACGAAAAGATTACCTTCAATCCTGACGAGGTGGACGAAGTTTTCACTGTGCCCTTGAGCTGGCTCTTAAACCACGAGCCCAAGGTATGCGGTATGGAAATGGCAGACCGTCCTTTAGACGACTTTCCCTTGGAATTAGTTCCTAACCGTGATAAGGATTGGCGCTATCGTAAAACCTATAATGTTTATTTTTATTTGTACAAGGACTACGTTATTTGGGGCTTGACCGCCAGAATGCTCTACGCATTTTTGAAACGCTGCAAGCCTGTTTTGCACGAATTTACTTAATTTGGAAGAGGTTGTTTGATGAAGAAATTTTTAAACGGCACTACCCTGTGTATCGTTGGTGTTTTAGTTGCTGTTATCTATATTATGATGGGCGGGGGCAGAATAACTGTTGATACTCCCGTAACCAGTCGTCTTGACCGCAGGGAGCTTTTATCTGCGCGCCAAAATATTCTCGTAATGGGTAAGGACTTCCGTGAGGGTGATGGTCCCAACGGTCGCAGTGATGCCTTTTTTATGCTGATGTTTGACGAGAACACAAAGGTTCCTTATTTGCTCAACATTCCCCGCGATACCCGCGTGCATATTCCCGGCTACGGTTGGGATAAAATTAACCACTCTTATTCCTACGGTGGCTTTAAGCTGACCATGAAGACCATGGAAGAATTCTTGGGTATCAAGATTCATCGTCATCTGCTCATTGGCTTTAAAGAGTTTGAAGAAATTATTGATGACATTGGTGGTTTAGACTTCCTTGTAGAAAAGGATATGTACTCCGTGGATAAGAACGACGGCTTCACCGTTGATTTGAAGAAAGGCTTTCAAAACATCAACGGTAAGGAAGCAATTCAGTTTGTCCGTTTCCGTGATGAAGAGGGGGATAACGCCCGCATTCATCGTCAGCAACGCTTCATCGTAAAAATGTACGAGAAGATTGCAGATAACTTAATGGTTATGTACATTGACGGCTTGTATCAAAAATTATTGGCAATGCTTGTCAGTGACCTTTCCGTTAGTGATTTGGGACACATTGGTACAGCGCTCTACATTCGTGTGCGTGACGGAGGTCCCGGTGTGAAAATTGAAACTGTACCCGGTGCGCCTGCTCATATTAACGGTACTGCTTACTGGGTTCCGGATATGTCCGCCCTGCGCTCCAAGGTTGCAGAGATGGAAGGCGTTAAGCCCAGCGATAGATTTGTAGAATCTAGCAGACTTTTTGAAGAAGAGTACAACACTGCCATGCTCAAGGCGGAAGCTGGCGATTTAAGTGGTGAGTGCAAGGCTGCCAAAGACCTTGCGCCAAGCATTCGTGCCAGTGAAGTGGAAGCTGTTCAAGGTGTTGACACTGCTTTAAAAGCAATTCTTGCTAATGGTGGCAACCCTGATGGTACCGTGAAAAAATAATGTAATTTAAAAAGTTAAGAAATTTGAATTGTCTAACAAATATGAGGGGGTTCGGCTTGCATTTTGTATACAAGTTTGTTATACTTAAATCATCAAACAGCCCCTCATTTGGCCCTTCTCGCAAGGGCTTTTTTTTTTTGTTCTTTTTTAAGTTAAACGTGCGATTAAAAAAGCTACATATATATATGTAGGAAAGTTTGTGACGAGATTGTGGCAAAAGGAAATATGTTGTGGTAAAATAGAAATAATTATAGGCTAAAATACGATTAGTATGCTTTTAAGGAGGCTTATTTATATGAGCGAAAATATACATGTAGTAGTTGACAGTGTTTCTGACGTTCAAGACACTGATTTAATGAACAATCCCCGTATTCACGTACTGCGTCTTATCGCACGTCACGGCAATGAAGAATGGTTTGATGGTGACAGAAGCACCGCTTACTTGTTTGACTTGGTTAAGAAAACCGGCAAGCTTCCTGCTACTTCTCAACCGCCCATCGGTCACATTATTGAATTGTACACCGAACTTGTAAAACAAGGTATTAAGCTGGTAGTTATTAACTGCGACAGCGTGCTTAGCGGTACCTACCAAACCTGCTGTGTTGCAGCAAAACAAGTTATGGACGCAGTTCCCGGTGCTGATATCCGCGTTGTGGATAGTAAAGCAGCAGGCTGTTCCATCTGCGGTATGGCTAACGCAGCTTTGAAGGCTGTTGACGAAGGCAAAACCATTGACGAAGTAGAAGCTTATGTTTTGGATATGGTTAAACGTACCAAAACCTACTTTACCTTGGACACCTTGGAATATTTGGCAAAAGGTGGTCGCATTGGTGCTGTTGGTGCTCTCTTAGGCAGCATCTTCGGTATCCGTCCCATTATTCATGTTCTTGAAGATGGTAACCTTGAGCCTTATGATAAAGTTCGTACTCGTAAGAAAGCATTGAAACGCCTTTTGGAAATTGCGAATGAGCAAGGCGAATTGGAAGAAATCTTCATTCCTAACGCTCTGGTTCCTGAAGACGCAGAATATTTCCGCGCTGAAATGGCAGCAAGACATCCTGGCGTGCCTATCTGGATTACTCAAATCGGTACTCCGTTGGCAGCTCATCTTGGTCCTGGCGCAATTGGGCTTTTTGTAAGACAAAAAGCAAAATAGAAAGGTGTTTTTATTATGTCTCAAAATAAAAGATATATTACCGGTAAACAAATTAAGGATATGCTGCTTGGTGCATACCATAGCTTCGAGAAAAACTATCAAGTTATTAACGACTTGAACGTTTTTCCTGTTCCTGATGGTGATACCGGTACAAATATGATGCACACTATGGCTTCTGTTGCTCGTGAGCTTAGCGCAATGAGTGATAACTCCACTGTTGGCGAGGTTGGTCTTGCTGCAGCGAAGAGTGCTATTATGGGTGCTCGTGGTAACTCCGGTGTAATTCTTTCCCAATTGCTGCGCGGCATTGGTCGTGGTTTAGCAGGCAAAAATCTTGCCAGCAATAACGAATTAGGTAAAGCTTTCCAATATGGCGTTCTCTTTTCCTATCGTAGTGTTTCTCAACCTGTAGAAGGTACTATTTTGACAGTAGCTCGTGGTATTGCAAAGGGTGCTTATACCGCAACTCGTAACTGCGAAGGCTTGGAAGACATCTTTAATGAAGCTATTCGTGTTGGCAAATTGGAATTGGCAGAAACCCCGGAAAAACTTCCTGCTCTTAAAGCTGCTGGCGTAGTTGACGCAGGTGGTCAAGGTTTGATTGCTTTCCTCGAAGGCTGCTTGGCTGGTTTGCGTGGCGAAGATTGCGCAGAAATCAAAGTTACCCAAAAGGCTAACGTTAAGATGCAAGCTAACGATGAAGAACCTTTGGATTTGGAATTCCCCTATTGCACTGAATTTATCGTAAAAGGTGCAAATGTAGATAAAAAGACCGTAGTAAGTGCTCTCGAGGGCTTTGGTAACTCCTTGATTGTTGCTGTTGTAGAAGACATTGTTAAAGTACATATTCACAGCAAAAATCCTGGTAACGTACTGAATACTGCTCAACAATGGGGTACCTTGCACGATATCAAGATTGAAAATATGGTTGACCAACATGAAAACCGTATCTTCTCTGATGACGAAGAGTTTATGCAAACTCCTGTTAAACGTAGTGGCGTAGGTATTATTGCTGTAGCTGCAGGTGATGGTGTTGCGAAGATTATGCGTGATTTGGGCGCTGCAGAAATTATCAGCGGTGGTCAAAGCATGAATCCTCCTGTTGAAGATTTCGTAAACGCTATTGAAAATGGCGAATATGAACAATACATCATCCTTCCCAACAACAAAAATATTATCTTGGCAGCAGACCAAGTTAAAAAAATGTTGGGCGATTCCAATGTTAATTACGTTTCCACTGCTAACTTGGCACAAGGTATGGCGGCGCTCTTTAACTTCAATCCCGAAAGCAGTTTGGAAGAAAACTACGTTGTTATGTCTGAAGCAGCAAAAAGCGTAACCAGTGGTGCTGTTACTATTGCTGTTCGTGACAGTGTTGTTAATGGCGTACAAGTTCATAAAGGTGAATACCTTGGCTTGATTAACGATAAAATTTTCTGCACTGGCTTGAGTGTAAAAGCTGTACTGGACAAAATGCTCGAAGATGGCGATTACGAACTCATCACCTTGTACTATGGTGAAGATATCACCAAAGACGAAGCAGAAGAAATTGTTGAACATCTGGGAGAAATCAACGAAGATTGGGAAATTGAGCTGTTCCACGGTGGACAACCTCTCTATCCTTTGTTGATGTCCATGGAATAAAAAATTCTAAAAGTAAAAGAGGCTCCGCTTTGGCGGAGCCTTTACTGTATGAGCTTCATGTAGTTTGAGGGGACTAGTATGGAAGAAATCATTTTTTGTATAACAATAGACATAT
>CALCUU010000331.1 GCA_937906915.1 uncultured Phascolarctobacterium sp.
GAATCGTTTTCAGCAATTTGCATAGTGTACCCCAGCGCACCGTTAGTGCGGGGGATAATGGTAATCTTATGTACAGGCGCAGAATGTTTTTGCATTGCTGCTACCAGTGCGTGACCAATTTCGTGGTAAGCAATAACCTTCTTTTCTTCCGGAGAAATTACTGCGCCCTTACGTTGGTAGCCTGCGATGACAACTTCAATGGATTCTTCCAAATCAGCCTGCTCAACTAACTTACGTTGCATTTTTACTGCACGAAGCGCAGCTTCGTTGACAATGTTGGCAAGCTCTGCACCGGAAGCACCGGCAGTTGCTCTCGCCAGCTCGCGGAAATCTACGTCGTCAGCAATCTTAATGTTTTTAGCGTGTACGCGGAGAATTGCCTCACGACCTTGTAAGTCGGGAAGCTCAACCGGAATGCGTCTGTCAAAACGTCCGGGGCGGAGCAGGGCTTTGTCCAAGGTTTCAGGACGGTTGGTCGCCGCCAAGATTACTACGCCCTTGCTACCGTCGAAGCCGTCCATTTCGGACAGCAGTTGGTTCAAGGTTTGCTCACGCTCGTCATTACCACCAAATTGTCCGCTATCTCTACGCTTACCAATGGCGTCAATTTCGTCGATGAACACGATGCAGGGAGCCTTCTCCTCTGCTTGTTTAAACAAATCGCGGACACGGGCAGCGCCCATACCTACGAACATTTCGATAAATTCACTACCGCTAATGGAGAAGAAAGGAACCTTCGCTTCGCCAGCTACAGCTTTTGCCAGCAAGGTTTTACCAGTACCCGGAGGGCCTACGAGGAGGGCACCCTTGGGCATATTAGCACCAATTTCTTTATACTTGGCAGGATTGTGGAGGAAGTCCACCATTTCCATCAGGGCTTCCTTAGCCTCGTCCTGACCTGCTACGTCTGCAAAGCTTTTACCGGTTTGCGCCTCAACGTAAACCTTAGCATTGCTCTTGCCAAAGGTCATGGCGTTGCCACCGCCCATACGGTTACCCATATAGCGCATAAAGAGCTGTCCTAAACCGAAGAACAGCAAAATGGGGAACACCCAATTTTTGAAGAAGCTTACGATGAAGCTATCTTCCTTGGGAACAACTTGGCTGAACTCAACCTTACTATTCATCAAGCGTTCAACCAGTTGGGGGTCATACACACGACCGGTAACATAAATTTGTTGCTCGTCCGCACCCTTGCCCAACGCAGCAATACGCTTGTCAGTAATTTCTACCTTGCTAAACTTATCCTCGTCCACCATTTGAATGAAGGCACCGTAGGAAAGCTCGTGCACCTTAGGACTAAAGAAGGTAGGCACGATGTAGGTGTTAATGACCATGATAAACAAAATGGTCATAACGTAGTAGTAAATTAAAGGCTTTTGCTTTTTGTTATCACCCATACCATCAACTCCTTGTAAATTCAAAAAATCTTTACCTATATAATAACGTAGGGTCAAAATTTTCACAAACGAAAAAATTGTAAACTTCCGCTACGCTCCTTAGACTGGCTTTATCTTAACACAGTCGTAAAAAAATTATAAGTGATAATGTCACGGATATACTTAACATAAAATTATTTGCTTTCAAGCAACGATTTTTGTTTCACTACTTTTATGTTATAATAAGGAAGCTAATTATATATAAAGGAACTAAACATGAATAACAACAGCATTTTTGAATACGTGAAAAATAATATAGATGAAGAGGGTCGCTTCACCAGCGACGTTTTGTCCGACGACCCCATGCCCACAGTTCCTAGACCTCTAGGCGCAGAGGACGCATACTTCTACACAACGGAAGTTCCTCCTGACGTGGAAGGTGCAGAAGATACCGTAAAACTTTTAAAGCAGCACATTGCCATTCCCTGTTTGGAAAGCAAGCGTCGCTTGTACGACAAGCTGTGTAAAATTGTAGTTGCCGGAATTTGCGACTCCTTCTTAGAAAAATTTACCACTGACGATTTAACACCGGAAGTAATGGAACTGGCAGAAGAATTTTTCTACAACAGTTCCCACCGCGAACCGGTGAAGTTCTCCATGCTCATCTTCGGTTTGTATGGAATGCAAAGCGTTAAAGAACAGCTTCCCGATTTGTGGGAAGACCTTATGACCCTTGCCCGTTGCGAAGAATTTACTTTCTTCTTTCTGTTGTTCTTTAATTGGTTCAACAGCTTCATCTATATCCATATCTCCAAGAATAGAATCCATTAAACCACCTTCAGAAGAATCTAAACCAGTCAATTTATTTAATTCATCAAATCCCATAACAGATTTTTGAATTTTTTTAGAAGCATCTACTGCAGCGTCTCCAATACCTTCAACAGCTTCACCAGTTGAAAGAGCTTCTTCTCCTATACTTCCAATCTGTGAAGAAGTGTCTGAACTTTCTTGAGAAATATTAAGGACATTAAAGAAGCTTTTTGCTAATTCATTTAATTTCTTTAAAAGTGAGTTTATAGTCTGAATTACTGGAGTTAAAGCTTGAATAAGACCTTGTCCAATTGTAGCCTTTAAAGCGTTAAAGTTTTCAGTGAGCATTCTGGTCTGGTTTGCCCAAGAACCTTGAGTTTTCTGGAAATCGCCCTGAGCGTAAGAAAGTTGTTCCATAACAAATTTGTATCTAAGAGCAACTTTTTCTTGTTCTGTCATTTGAGCAGTTGTCTTTCCATAACCTTTTTGTAAAGCAAACTGGTCAAGAGCGTTCTGTGTCATAACAACACCTAAAGTTTTTAAAGCTTCTGTTTCTCCTGTAAATACTGCTTTGATTTTGTTGTATGATTCTTCAAAAGAAATATTTCTGATAGAAGAAACATCACCAAATTCTGGTAAGTATTTCTGTTTACCAAACTTTTCATCTGGAACTTCACTATCACAAATAAAAGAAACATCACCAACTAAATCTGTTAAAGCTTTTGACATTGAAAGAGCTTGTTTTTCTGTGAAACCAAAACTCTGAGACATAAGTCCCATAGTTCCTATATATTCTTTATATTTTGTTTCACTCATACCAATTCTATCAATTGAAGTCTTTGCAAATTCATCAACTGTTCCGCTCATTGTCTTAAATGCTGTATCAACGACATTCTGAACTTCTACTAAATCTGAACCAAATTTAAGACATTCACTAGAAAAGTTAACTATCGCTTTAACTGAGAAAGCTGCTGCAACTGCAACTCCTAATTTTGAAAAAGCACTTGTAAGAGGTCCTGAAACTGTATTTTCTATTTTGTTTAAATCTTTTGTAGTAGTTTTTTGAATATTATTCATTTTAGAGGTTAAATTCTTATCAAATTCTCTAGAATTTAAAACCATATCTAATGAAATTTTTCCTACATTAGTGTTCATCTAGTAATACCTCTCTATTTATTTTTTAACTAATAAAACAAAAACAATAATTTGTTGTTAAACATTTTATTGATTTTTTCTTTTATTAGTTTTATTAAAAAAGGGATTATCTACACTTACTATAATAAATGTAAATGTAAAATAATCCCTTTAATTTAACCTGTTAAGAGAGCTCTCATTTCATCGTAATCTCTCTTAATTTCTTCATCTGTTTTTAAATCAATTGTTTTTGTAATCCAATCGTTTCTGATTTTTCTCATTTCTGGCGTGAATTGTTTTAATCTTTCTGAGTCGTCTTCTGCTCTAATTTGAACTATTTTCATAAGGGCAGTTGTTTCATTGAAACCACTAATTAAATTAAAAAATTCAGAGCCAGTTAAGTTATATATTTCCGTCTTAATTCTAATTCCGTATTGAGTCCAAAAGCTGCTAACGATTAAATCCCAATCATCTATTAAGCTGTAGTAACAGTCTCTTGGACTTCCAAGTTTTTTGATTCTTTTCCTTGAATCTTCTCAACTGCTTCTTCAAAAGATTTATCAAGACTCATTTCTCCAAGAATTTGTGAGATAAATGTAAGGTCTTTCATTGAAAGATTTAACTTTCTTACTTCATCTGCAAATTCCTTTGAAACATATAATTCAAAAACCTTATAAATAAGGTCTATGCTTGCCTTAATTTTTTCTCCATAAGTAGCATCTTTTAATTTTTCATTCATTTCAGTCTCAAGAGCTATAACTTCTACTTGAATATAAGCATCTCTTTTAACTTCATATTCCTTATCACCAAAAGGAATTGTGTTGTTTCCTTGGTGCAAGAAATTTAAAACATTTGAACTATTAGACATAATTTTTATTCCTTCCTTTTTCCTCTATTAATTCCTCTTCTTTTTATTTTATTAAGCTGGTGTTACAGTAGGAGCGCCATTGATATATATTGTTACAGAAGAAGTTTCTGCATTTTCTGTATTGCCTCCTACAGATTCAATTGACACAAGTCCCTGGAAGGTAACAACTGTTCCATCTGGCCAAGTCCATTGGAAATTCTTTACAACTTCATCAGGGTCAAGAGTGAAAGCTGTTGAGAATAAAGCATCATTTCCTGCATCGTCGTAAGTTCTCTTTAAATCAAACTGAATAGTTCCAGCAAAGCCACCACCGTGCACACGGCAAGCTCCTCTGTCACCCAGTATTTCTTTAGCTATGTAAAGAGC
>CALCUU010000332.1 GCA_937906915.1 uncultured Phascolarctobacterium sp.
GCTGGATAATTTTAAGGACCCTATCATCAAAATTTTACTCTTCGCCCTTTTTGTAAACGTAGTCTTCGTTTTCATGGGGCACGGTGACTGGATTGAAACCTGTGGTATTTTCCTGGCAATTCTTTTGGCGACACTGGTCTCCACCTATTCGGAGTACAGCAACGAAAACGCCTTTCAAAAATTGCAGGAGGAAGCCAGCCGTATTCGCTGTAAGGTGTGGCGTGACGGCGAGCCTGTAGAAATTCACATTGACGATATCGTTGTAGGCGACGCAATTATTTTGGAAGCTGGCGATAAAATTCCTGCGGATGGTATTTTGCTCAGCGGTGATGTGAAGCTTGACCAAGCTGCCCTCAACGGCGAAAGCGAGGAAGCTCATAAAAAAATTGCTCCCCAAGATTTTCAATGGGACGATAATAAGGTAGATTTTTTAGACCAGCACAAACTTTTTCGTGGTAGCGTCGTGGTAGAAGGCACGGGCGTAATGGAAGCTGTAAAAATTGGTGACGCTTCCATTTACGGCAAGCTGACCCAAGAATTAAAAGACGACGAACGTGACAGCCCCTTGAAGTTAAAACTGAAAGGCTTGGCAAAAAGCATTAGTAAATTTGGTTACGCAGGCGGCGTTTTCATTGCCATAGCATTTATGGCACAAAAAATTCTGCACGCTCCCAGTGTTGCCTCCTATCTTAGCAACACCCCCGCTCTACTTTCAGATTTAGTACAAGCCGTAATCTTAGGTATTATCATCATCGTTATGGCTGTTCCCGAAGGCTTACCCTTGATGATTGCCATTGTTTCTTCATTAAATATGCGCAAGATGCTCAACGACAACGTTCTTGTCCGTAAGCTTGTAGGCATCGAAACGGCAGGTAGCTTGAACATTCTCTTTACGGATAAAAATGGTACCATCACCAAAGGCAAACTGGAAGTTGTACGCTTCATCACTGGTGACAAAGAAGAATTTGTAGATTTTGCAGAGCTTCCTGCTAAAATCAAAGAGCTTACTTATGGAAACGTGGTGCTCAACACCTCTGCCACTGTTACCGATG
>CALCUU010000333.1 GCA_937906915.1 uncultured Phascolarctobacterium sp.
GTTTATGTTTAAAAAGGAGACACACAACCATCCGACAGAAATTGAACCATTCGGTGGTGCTGCAACATGTTTAGGCGGTGCAATCCGTGACCCGCTGTCCGGTCGTTCCTATGTATATCAAGCAATGCGTGTAACCGGTGCTGCTGACCCCCGCGTTCCCGTATCTGAAACTATCGAAGGCAAACTGCCCCAACGCAAAATCACCATTGGCGCAGCTGCAGGCTATAGCTCCTACGGTAACCAAATTGGCTTGGCAACTGGTCACGTACAAGAATACTACAACGAAAAATTCGTGGCAAAACGTATGGAAATCGGCGCTGTAATTGGTGCTGCTCCTCGTAGTGCAGTTCGTCGTGAACGTCCTGCTGCCGGCGATATCGTAGTACTTCTTGGTGGTCAAACTGGTCGTGACGGCTGCGGCGGTGCAACTGGTTCTTCCAAAGAACATACTGTAGACTCCTTGATGAGCTGCGGT
Source organism: uncultured Phascolarctobacterium sp. (assembly GCA_937906915.1). GTDB lineage: Bacteria > Bacillota > Negativicutes > Acidaminococcales > Acidaminococcaceae > JAHHUH01. The sequence goes on from CALCUU010000333.1 coordinate 476, forward strand.
GCAGAAGTTCAAAAGGGTAATCCGCCTACTGAACGTAAAATCCAACGCTTGTTCCGCAACCCGGAAGTTACCGCAATGATTAAACGCTGCAACGACTTTGGTGCAGGCGGTGTATCCGTAGCAATTGGCGAATTGACCGACGGTCTTGTAATTGACCTGGACAAAGTTCCTAAAAAATACGAAGGTTTGGACGGCACTGAGCTTGCTATCTCCGAATCTCAAGAACGTATGGCAGTTGTAATTGAAGCTGCTAATAAAGAAGCCTTCATTAAATTTGCTGACCAAGAAAACTTGGAAGCTACCGTTGTTGCAGAAGTATCTGCTGACCCGCGCCTTGTAATGTACTGGAGAGGCGACAAGATTGTAGATTTGTCCCGTGCTTTCCTGGATACTAACGGCGTAGCACAACACACCAGCATCGTAGTTGAAGATACTAAAGCAAGCAACGTATTCGATAAAGTTCCTGCTGAAGTTGCAGAAGCTAAAGACATCAAAGCTGCTTGGCTGAGCAACTTGGCACGTCTTAACGTTTGCAGCCAAAAAGGTATGAGCGAACGCTTCGATAGCACCATCGGTCGTGGTACTGTAATGATGCCCTTTGGTGGCAAAACTCAAATCACCCCGTCCGAAGGTATGGTAGGCAGAATCCCTGTACTTCACGGTACTACCACTGCTGCTTCCGTAATGGCTTGCGGCTACAATCCGGAAGTTGCAATCTGGAGCCCGTTCCACGGTGCAATGTATGCAGTTGTAGAATCCGTAGTTCGTGCAGTTGCTTTGGGCGCTGACCCGGCAAAACTGCGCTTGACCTTGCAAGAATACTTCCCCAAACTGAACAACACTGCTGCTTGGGGCTTGCCCTTTGGCGCACTTTTAGGTGCCTTCACTGCTCTGGACGCTCTTGAACTGCCTGCAATTGGTGGTAAAGACTCTATGTCCGGTACCTTTATGGATAAAACTGTTCCGCCTACCTTGGTTTCCTTCGCAGTAGGCGTAATTGATGGCAATAAAGCTGTTTCCGCAGAATTCAAAGAAGCTGGTAACGAAGTTGTATTCCTGTCCTGCCCGCGTGACAATGCAGAAGTTCTTGACTTCGCAGCTCTGCGTAAAAACCTTACCGCAGTTCACGCTGCAATGGAAGCTGGCAAAATCAATGCTGCAGCAGCAGTTAAAGACGGCGGTATCGCTGCTCTCGTAACTACTATGTGCCTCGGTAACGAACTTGGCTTTGAATTCATTAAACCCTTCAACGATACTGACAGCCTCTTCACCCTGCAACCGGGCGGTATGGTTCTTGAGCTTGCTAAAGGCGTTGAACCGGAAGAAATTTTTGAAGGCTTGGATTATATGCTCCTTGGTCACACTACTGCTAATGCAGGCGTAGCAATCAACGATGCTGTAATTAGTGAAGCTGAAGCAAAACATGCTTATATGGAAACTCTCCAAGGCATCTTCCCCTATAAACTTGCTGACGTAGAAGCTCCTGCTGATATCGCACAACCGCTTTACAAAGCAGAACTGCCTTTGACCGCACCCATCACTATTGCTAAACCTCGCGTATTTATTCCTGTATTCCCGGGCATCAACTGCGAATACGATAGTGCTCGTGCCTTCGAAGCTGCAGGCGCAATTGCTGAAACCTTTGTTGTACGCAACCTCACTGCTCAAGCAATCGAAGAATCCGTTGAAAAAATGGTTCAATACATCAACAACGCTAACATCGTAATGATTCCTGGTGGCTTCTCCGCAGGCGACGAACCGGACGGCAGCGGCAAGTTCATTGCAACTATGCTCCGCAACCCGCGCATCAAAGAAGCAGTTAGCGATTTGCTCAACAATCGTGACGGCTTAATGCTTGGTATCTGCAACGGCTTCCAAGCTTTGATTAAACTTGGTCTTGTTCCTTACGGCGAAATCCGTGATATGGAAGAAGCTAGCCCCACCTTGACCTTCAACAACATTGGTCGTCACATTTCTCAAATCGTAACTACCAAAGTTGTTTCCAATAAATCTCCGTGGCTGGCAATGTGCGAACCCGGCGATGAACACGCAATTGCAGTTTCTCACGGTGAAGGTCGCTTCTACGCACCGGAAAGCACCATTAAAGAACTCTTTGCTAACGGTCAAGTTGCAACCCAATATGTGGATGCAGCAGGTAACCCGACCATGAACATGCCTTACAACCCCAACGGTAGCTTGTATGCCATCGAAGGCATCACCAGCCCCGACGGTCGTGTACTTGGTAAAATGGGTCACACCGAACGCTTCACCGATGGTTTGTTCCGCAACATTTATGGCAACAAAGACCAAATGCTGTTCAAATCCGGCGTAAACTATTTTAAATAAAAGATTGTAAAATTTTAGGAGCCCTCTGCGAAAGCAGGGGGCTTTTTTGTGTGTGAAGAAAACCACACGCATATGAAATGAACCCCTTTTGTTAGACAAATATCTAACGAAAGGGGTATTTCATGCCTAAATATGCAAATCAATTAAAATTAGAAAT
>CALCUU010000334.1 GCA_937906915.1 uncultured Phascolarctobacterium sp.
CAATTTGGTTATCTAACCGTGTAGTAGAGCAAGCAGTAGATGTTCTTGATAGAAGTAAGGGTAATATGTTTTTTCGCGTGCGTACTATTGCTAATATTATTGTTGGCGAAGTTGTTGCCTGCGATATCGAGATGACCGATAATCAATTTATCTATCCTGATAACACCTTGATTTTGAGTGAAAAGGTTAATCTGAAAAAACTTGAAGCAAGCTATGATACGGTTATCTTGAGCTTCTTGAACAAGGTTAATCGTAAAGCTGTAGAAGCTGGCGTGTTGCCGGATCCCATTACCGGTAAGGTTGGCAACATGGACGCAAATACCATGATTGAAGCAAGCAACGAAATGCGTCGCTTAGGTGGCACGGTAATTTTGAAGGCTTATGCTCGTGGTGATGTTACTACAGCTGGCCCTGTAAGAGTACGTTTGGAAGTAGTTGATGGTGATGAATAAGTTTTACTTGGGAATAGACCCCGGTCGTAGTAAAACAGGCTTGGCTTTAGTTGATGAAGCAGGAAGAATTTTGAGCCTGCGTATTGCTGAAAGCCAAAATATCCACAATGAAATAGTTGATTTCACCAAAGATAATTGCCCGGCACAAATTGTGCTGGGCAATGGTACTAATAGCGCAATTATTGGCGAGGCTGCGCAAAAGGCTTTGCCTAATGTTGTGGCTGTTGTTGTGGAAGAGGCACATAGTACGGAAGAAGCACGAAGCTTATATTGGAAAGAAAATCCTCCGCAAGGATTGAAGAAGCTTGTGCCTTTGGGACTATTGGTACCGCCTGTGCCTTTAGATGCCTATGCGGCAGTGGTCTTAGTGCGACGTTTTTTGGAGGGTAACCATGAGTGATTTAACTAAATTAAGTTGCCAAGAATTTTTAGAAAAGCTTGCGTCTAACGCACCTACTCCCGGTGGCGGTGGTGGTGCTGCTATGGCAGGCGCTTTAGCTGTGGCGTTGACTTCTATGGTAGGGAACTTAACTGTTGGTAAGGAAAAGTTCGCTGCTCACGAAGAAGAAGTGCAAAATATTTTAGCTAAAGCAGAAGCGTTACGTCTGAAAATGTTAAGCCTCGTTAATGCAGACGCAGAAGTTTTCAACTGCTTTATGGCGTGCTATAGAATGCCTAAAGCTACAGAAGAAGAGAAGTTAGCACGTAACCAAGCTATGCAAAATGCAGCTAAAGAGGCTGCGGAAGTGCCTTTTGAAATTGCAAAGG
>CALCUU010000335.1 GCA_937906915.1 uncultured Phascolarctobacterium sp.
GTCGGCAACCTTTTCCTTATTGGCAAGAAACAAGCTACACCACAGTTCCGGGTTAATATCCGCAACGCGGGAGCCATCCTTAAAGCTGCCTGCCACGAAAAATTTAGTTTTATCATTATAGGAAATGCTATTCATCAGAGCAACTGCTGTTACGTGGGTAAGATTACTGGTGTAGGCAATAATTCTATCGTGTTCTTCCGGAGTTACTCTAACAGTATTGCGACAACCTAAAGCCATGGCAAATTTTTCCAGCCATTGAATAGTGTCTTCGCGGTTGTGCTTTTCGGGAACGATGATGTAGTTAGCGTCGCGAAAAATTTCTGCTTCGCTCATACCTAAGCCACTGCCTTGACGACCTGCCATGGGGTGACCGGAGATAAACTCCATCCCCACCTTCAGCTCTGCGTGTGCGTCCCTCGTCAGCGTGCCCTTAATACCGGAAACGTCTGTAATTAGAACGTCTTCCTTAAAGTACTGCACGTTGTTACGCAAAAACTCTACAATGCTTTCCGGGTACACAGCGCAAATAATTACGTCTGCTTCTCGCAGGGCTTCGTTGGGCTCCGTCAAAACAAGATTGGCAAGCCCCAAGCGTTGTACTTGCAGGCAAACTTCTTTGTCGATTTCCACAGCAATAATATTTTTTACGCCCAAATTACGAAGCGCCTTGGCGTAGGAGCCACCTATAAGCCCCATACCGATAATGGCGAACTTTAGCTGTTCCCACTTGGTGCTTCTGCCACGCTTGGTAATCTCTACCACTTGCTCAACAGCTTCATCTTCCATAAAGGGAGCAGCGTCAAAATTACTGGTATCACCTACGATACCGAATAAGGTAATATTGGCACCCTTACTTTCGTGAATAATGAAGCCTTGATTTTCTAATTGTACTCTAACTCTTAACTTAGCTTCCTCAGGAGCGTTGGGTTTAAATACGATTATCATAAATTTTTCTTCCTTTATATATTACAAATCTCTACCAACGATTTGCGCAATGCCTTTCAGCTCGCCCATCAGATGAGCAAAGGTTTCCGGTCGCAGTGATTGTGCACCGTCGCACAAAGCGTGTTCAGGATCGTTATGTACTTCTATAATTAGACCGTCTGCACCAACAGCGATTGCTGCTTTTGCCAAAGGCTCTACCATCCAGGACAAGCCTGCTGCATGACTGGGGTCAACAATTACCGGCAAATGGCTCAGCTTTTTAACCGCAGGGATTGCACTTAAATCCAAAGTATTACGGGTAAAAGTTTCAAAGGTTCTGATACCACGCTCGCACAAAATTACGTTTTCGTTACCGCCAGCCATAATATATTCTGCGGACATAATCCATTCTTCAA
>CALCUU010000336.1 GCA_937906915.1 uncultured Phascolarctobacterium sp.
GCGCAGAAGGTGCACCTAACATTGCTGACTACGTTAAAAAGATGAATGCAGCAATGAATGACTAACTAAGCTTCTTCTTTGAGGAAGTAGTTAACTATCGTGCTGAGCTATTGACAATTACTCTTATTTGGAGTACACTCGTAGCATAAAGGGAGTAGCTGGCATAACTTAGTTATGTTTACCTAGTCGTCAGTACGATTCGTGAGAATCCGGCTTTGTAAGTAAGTAGCGAGACTTTGTTGTAAAGTTGTTTATGACTTTATGGCATGGTCTCGTTTTTTATTTTTTAGAAAATAAAAGTATTAGAAGTGCCAGAAGACAAGGAACAGTAAAACTTGAGAAGCGATGGCGTACTGATAGTACGTCGAGCAAGCAAGTGAACTGTGACGCAGTATAATGGTGCTTATAATACTTTTATGGTGGAGGGAAGATTTGGTTATGGATATTATTTTACAGTTTGGTTTATTAGTAGCAGGCTTCTTTATGTTAGGTAAGGGGGCAGATTGGTTCGTGGAAGGTGCTGCGAGTATCGCCACCCGCTTTGGTATTCCGCAGCTTGTTATTGGCTTGACCATTGTTGCCATGGGTACCAGTGCTCCGGAGGCGGCAGTAAGCTTGGCGGCAGCACTCAAAGGTAGTGCGGATATCACCATTGGCAATGTAGTTGGCAGTAATATTATGAATGTACTTATTATTTTGGGTATCTCTGCTGTTATTACAAGGTTAAAGGTAGCGAAATCCACTATTAAAATTGAAATCCCCTTTATGATTGCGGTAACTGCAATGTTGTACCTGCAAGGTCTTGATGGCGTCATTACCTTGATGGACGGCGCACTCTTGGCGGCGGTGTTCATTGCTTACTTACTGTACTTGTACATTGTTACTAGACAGGCAGACCCTACCGAAGAAACCGAAGACATCGCTGGTTATCCTTTGGGACAAGCGCTCTTGTGGTCCGGTGCAGGTATGGCGCTGATTATGGTTGGCAGTAACGTAACTGTTGGTGCTGCAACCCAGCTTGCGCAGTTCGCTGGTCTTAGTGAACGCTTCATTGGCTTGACCATTGTAGCGTTGGGCACTTCTTTGCCGGAGCTTTTTACCTCTGTAACTGCAGCGCGTAAGGGTAATGCGGATATTGCAATTGGTAACATCGTTGGTAGTAACATTTTCAATATCCTCTTCGTTGTAGGCTTCTCTGCGCTCATTACTCCCGTTGCTTTTGCTAAAGCCTTTGAGTTTGATATGTGGATTGCCTTGGCTTCCAGCTTTATGCTCTTGTTCTTCGTGCTTCCTACCAAAGCCTTGGAGCGTTGGGGTGGTTTGGCGATGTTGGTAAGCTATGCTGCTTATTTGTGGTATATTTTGTAAAATATGTTAAGAAAATCCTGTTGCGTATAAGCGTAGCAGGATTTTTTGCTGATAAAGTTCAAAATTCAAAAGTTTGTCAATTTATTGTGCTATAATAGTTTCAATAAAATTTGGAGGTAAAAATGTTACGTTCTATACTTGCTTATAATTTTACTCCGGAGCGTTTGCAGATGCTCAAGATGGTTGCGCTTCTTTGCAAGGCACAGGTGAAAGCAGTTGCTCGTGAGGATATGCTGCAACCCGTAGGCTACCTTGCTGGTATTAAAGGCATTGCGCCCGTTGAAGAAAAGTATTCTGGTGACGAAGCAACGGAAGAAATGATTTTCCTTTGTGGCTTTGATAGACCTACCCTCGATAAACTGCTTGTGGCAATTCGTAAGAGCAAGCTTCAACGCATTGAGCTTAAAGCTATGCTTACCCAACACAATGCTACTTGGAGTGGTTTGGAGCTTTTAAAAGAGATTGCTGAAGAAC
>CALCUU010000337.1 GCA_937906915.1 uncultured Phascolarctobacterium sp.
AATAACATAAAATTGGAATTTGGAACCTAAAGGAGCAGACAAAAATCTGCTCCTTTTTCTTGTAAAAAGGCGGTCATCGTAGTATAATATTACGGTAAATATTTCAAATACTAAGATAGATATAAGTTTGGAGGAATTCAAGTATGTCAGGACATTCTAAATGGGCCAATATTAAACATAAAAAAGGTAAAGCAGACGCAGCTTTTGGTAAGATTGCAACTAAAATTGCAAGAGAAATTACCATTGCAGTTCGCATGGGCGGCGCTGACCCTACCGGTAACATGAAACTGAAATTGGCTTTGTCCAAAGCAAAAGCTAACAACATTCCTAAAGATAATATTAAACGCGCAATTGATAAAGGTTCCGGTGCACAAGACGGTAGCAACTGGGAAGAAATTACTTATGAAGGCTACGGCCCTGGTGGCGTTGCTTTGATGGTAAGCGCTCTTTCCGACAACCGTAACCGTACTGCTGCAGACGTTCGTCACGTATTCTCTAAATACGGCGGCAACATGGGTGCAACTGGTTGCGTAAGCTATATGTTCCAAGAAAAAGGCATCTTTGTTGTAAGCAAAGAATCTGGTGTTGAAGAAGACGACCTGATGATGATTGCTCTTGACGCTGGCGCTGAAGACATCAAGGTTGAAGAAGATAGCTTTGAAATTGTTACTGACCCCGCTGCTTTTGACGATGTAGAAAAAGCATTGGCTGACAACAATATCGAAGTTGAAATGTCCGAAATCACCATGGTTCCTGATACCATGACCGAGCTGGCTGGTGACGATGCTGTAAAAATGCAAAAAATGCTGGACGCTCTTGATGATTTGGACGATGTGCAAGACGTTTATACCAACGCTGACTTGCCGGAAGACGAAGAATAAAAGGCTTTATAAGCAGGCAAGCACATTGCCTGCTTTCTTTACTATAAGGGAGATATTGATTTGATCGCACTAGGCATCGACCCCGGTACCGCCATCTGCGGTTACGGAATTGTAGATTTAACAGGAAATAAATTGCGACCCATTCATTTTGGGGCGGTGTTTACTGATAAGGATATGGCACCGGAGCTGCGCTTGAAGAAGATTTATGAGGAAATCAGCGTGCTTATTGATACTTATAAGCCTGACATTATGAGTATTGAAAAGCTGTTCTTCAATCGTAACGTTACTACCGCAATCCCTGTAGGGCAGGCGAGGGGCGTGGTGCTCTTGGCTGCGGCAAATAAAAATCTTCCCATTTTAGAATTTACCCCCATGCAAATTAAGCTGGCGGTGGTTGGCACAGGCAGTGCCACCAAGGAGCAGGTAACTTTTATGGTACAGCATTTGCTGAACATTAGGCAAAAGCCTAAACCGGACGATGTTGCCGATGCTTTAGCCGTAGCAATTTGCGGGCTGCATACTGCAGCAACAAGAAGATGGCAGGAGTTGATTTAGATGATAGGTGCGCTGAAAGGTATTGTTGCTCATTTGGCAACAGATAACTGCATATTGGATACTGCAGGTGGCGTAGGCTATCGTGTGTTCATGCCTGCCGCTCATTTGGCGCAGCTTACCTTGGGCAAGGAGGTACGCGTTCACGTACACACAGCAGTGCGTGAGGACGCAATTTTGCTCTACGGTTTTTTGAGCCAAGAGTATTATGATTTGTTTGAACTGCTTTTGACTGTCAGTGGCGTGGGTCCTAAAATGGCGCTGGGAATTTTATCCGCAGTGAAGCCTGACGCATTTTACTTGGCAGTACAAAGTAAAGATATGAAGGTACTGGTGAAGCTACCCGGTGTCGGTAAGAAAACAGCAGAGCGTATGCTGCTGGAGCTTAAAGACAAGGTGGGTGGCATCAGCAGTGAAGGCGTGGATGATTTTGGCGAGACTGTACAGGCAGGGGGAAGCGGTGCTGTTGCAGAGGCAATTGAAGCATTGAACTCCTTGGGTTATAGTAATAGCGAAATCATGCCCGTATTGAAAGAGATTCCCAATAGTGCAAGTCTTACCAGTGAAGAGCTGTTGCGTCAAGCACTTAGATTGTTTGCAAGGAGGCAGTAATGGAATTCGACGATAGAATTATTGCCGGACAGGAGCAGGAAGCCGATGGTTGGCAGTACAGCCTGCGCCCCCGTCTGTTAAATGAATACATCGGTCAAAACCAAGTGAAGGACAACCTTTCCATCTTTATCAAGGCTGCCGCTGCTCGTCATGAAGCACTTGACCACGTACTGCTCTTTGGACCTCCGGGTTTGGGCAAGACTACCTTGGCAAACATCATTGCCAACGAGCTGAACGTCAACATTCGTGTTACCAGTGGCCCTGCTATCGAAAGACAGGGTGATTTGGCAGCGATTTTGACCAACTTGGGCGATAATGATGTGCTTTTTATAGATGAAATTCACAGGCTTTCCAAAACGGTAGAAGAAATTTTGTATTCTGCCATGGAGGATTTCGCCTTAGATATAATTATTGGCAAAGGTCCCAGCGCTCGCAGTGTGCGTCTGGATTTGCCTAAGTTTACCCTTATTGGTGCTACCACTCGTTTAGGTAGCATTGCTGCACCCTTGCGTGACCGCTTTGGCGTGCAATGCCGTTTGGAGTTCTACAAGCCGGAAGAATTGCAATTTATCATCACCCGTGCTGCAGAAATCCTCAACGTGCAAATTGATAAGGAAGGCGCTGCTGAAATCGCTCGTCGCAGCAGAGGCACGCCCCGTATCGCCAACCGTCTGTTAAAAAGAGTACGCGACTTCGCACAAGTTTTGGGCGCCCCTGCCATCAACAAGCAGCTTGCTTCCGAAGCCTTGGCGAAGCTTGAAGTGGATGGCTACGGCTTTGACCGTAACGATAGACGCATCTTGACCACCATTGTTAAAACCTTTGGCGGTGGCCCCGTTGGTATCGAAACTATCGCTGCAGCTGTTAGCGAAGAGACTACTACCATTGAGGACGTTATCGAGCCTTACTTGATGCAACTTGGAATGCTGCAACGTACGCCAAGAGGGCGCGTAGCGACACGCGAAGCGTATCGCTACTTAGGCGTTCCATACCCACAAAAAGCGTGATAAGCACCGTTATGCTTTGTCGCAGTTCATTCGCTTGCTCGACGTACCACTAGTACGCCTTCGCGGCACGAATTTCACTGCTTCGCGCCTTCCGGTACTTCTGACGCTTTTACATGAAAGGTAGTTATAATGAAGATTTTGCTACACGCTTGCTGTGGCCCCTGCGCCTGCTACCCGACAGAAAAGCTGGCGGCTGACGGCAAGGAGTTTGATATTTTATACTTCAATCCCAATATTCACCCCTACAAGGAGTTCAAGCAACGCCTTGCAACCCTGCGCCAGTTCTGCGAGAAGAAGCAGATAGCCTTGTTCATCGACAAGAGCTATCCTTTGGAAGAAACTGTGCGTGGAATGGTGTGCGAGCCTACGGTGCGCTGTGCTTACTGCTATCGTGTGCGTATGCGTTACGCTGCCAAGTTCGCCAAAGAAAATGGCTACGACGCTTTTAGCACAACACTTCTCGTAAGCCCCTACCAAAAGCACGCTCTCATCATCAAGGAAGCAGAAGCCGCTGCCGAAGAATTTGGCATACCCTTTTATTACGAAGACTTCCGCGTAGGTTACCAACGTGGGGTGGACATTAGCCTAGAGATGGGGCTTTACCGCCAACAATACTGTGGCTGTGTCTTTAGCGAGCGCGACCGCTATCTTATCGTAAAGAAAAAAGCGGAAGCACCCACTGAGAAAATTACGAGAGTAAGTAAAATTCTACATATGATAAATAGTGTAGATTGAGTAATTTATATATTTTGGAGTGAGCTTTAAAAAATGTAGTGACTTTAATCGAAGAAAATTTTGGTAGTGAGCATTGTTTGAGTGCTTGCACGAGTTTGCGAACGACAAAATTTTCAGCTAAAGGGAACGTTAAACATTTTTTCAGGAACGGAAAATATATAAATTACGAATAGAAGAAATAATGTAAGGAGGTCATCATGCTGAAAAAGCTTTTACTAATCTGCTTGATAGTGTTAAGCGTATGTAGCACTGCGTTTGCGAGTGCAAGCGACGACTTGCGTGTAGCGCTGGTCTATGGGCAGTACAGTGCTGAAATCAGCTGTGATGATGAATTTACCGTGGAAGATCTTGCCACAGGGAAGGGAAGCACAATCCCTAAAGGCAAATACTTTTTGAACGTTAAAGAAGGCAAGCTCACCATGGGGGAGCAAGCCTTTAGCAATAAAATTAAAATCAATCGTTTTGAAGGCAAGTCCCTACCGCAAATCAACAAGCGCCGTTATGCAGGTACTTTGGTTGCGCAAGCTCAAGGGGACAAGCTTTTAATCAACAATATCGTTAATTTAGAGCTGTATTTGTGCAGCGTTTTGCCAAGCAAGACCATGCCCATCTGGCCTGACGAAGCCATTAAGGCGCAGGCAGTAGCAGCTCGTAGCTACGCCAAGTATATGATGTGGCAAAATGCTAATGAAGCTTACGATATCACCGCCAACGATAAGGAGCTTACTTATCAAGGCACTGGTGCGGAGAAGGCTGCCATTAGCAAATTCATTAAGTCAACTGCCGGACAAATCTTAG
>CALCUU010000338.1 GCA_937906915.1 uncultured Phascolarctobacterium sp.
AGGCATGGCGTGCAGTTCTTTTTCCACAGCTTCTACTACTTTTGGGTGACGATGACCAAGAGCAAACATTCCGTAGCCACCTAAGCAGTCAATGAACTCTCTGCCTTCGCTATCAGTAATAGTCCAGCCTTGAGCGTGACCTTCTACGCTAGCCAAACCCATAAAACGGAAGAGCTTTGCTTGAGCAGGGTTAATATATTTCTCATATAAAGCAATAGTTTCTTCAACGTACATAGTTTCCCTCATTAATATAGTACTTCTGTTACGTGTACAAATTTTACGCCACTCTTGCGGAATTCGTCAGCATATTTTTCCCACATTGCTACGGTTGCAGGACGAGCGTGACAAATTGCAATGGCGCTACCGTTCTTCTCTGCCATTTCGATTGCCTTGTAAACTTGAGCGCGGATTTCTTCCACGTCCTTGCTGTTATCAAGGAACACGTCGTTGCGGGCAGTCTTCACACCCATTTCGCGAGCCATATCCCTTGCAATAGAGGTAGAAATGGTCTTGCTATCTACAAAGAACAAATCGTTCTTTTTGATTTCACGCAGAACGGTTTCCATAACTCGCTTATCGCTGGTTGCCTTGGAGCCTTGGTGGTTGTTCACGCCAAGAATACCGGGCAAGCTTTCGATAGCCTTTTTAGTCATGGCTTTAATTTCTTTTTCTTTCATATCAGTCAAGATAGTGCGGGAGCCTTCGCTCATAGCGCTACGATTGCTGGGCTCCATGGGCAAGTGCAGCATAGGCACGTTACCGGTGGATTTAATTACCTCAAGGGCATCATTACTGAAATCCTTGTAAGGCAAAATCGCATAGCTAAAGGGCAAGCCTACGTCAGTCAAACGACGGACAGATTTAATATCGTAACCGCAATCGTCAACGATTACAGCCAATTTACCGGTAAATTCTTCCTTAGGTGCAGGCGGGCTGATAACCTCCTTGCCAGCGTCACCAAGGTTAGTATTATAAAAGAAGTAAATTGTATCAGTGGTAAACTTTTTGGTGCCACTGCCTACTTTAGCAGAAACGCCCAAGTCTAATTTGTAGGAATCCCAACCTTTGTAGGTGCTAGGTTTACCGGAAATATAAGCCAAGCCTTTACCAGTCGCTTTAGCTTGTACCCATCTGCCTGCATCCTTCAAATCTACAGAAACAGGAATACCAATTGCCAAGGTACGGGTATTTACTTTAACAGCAGCATTGGAGCCTTCAACCTCAATGTTTTTTACACCACGATCTTTTTCAATAAGCTGCCAATTATTTTTTTGCAACAGAATGCCATCTAAGATGCGTTGCGCCTCTACGGATTCATCCAGTAAACTAACGATTTCTTTTTTATCACCAGGTTTAACTTCCACAACTTCCTTGTCACCGCTAATAGAAGCATAGAACATACCTGCCATTATGGTCAGTACGGCAATGATTGCCAAAATAATCCAAAGGCTTGTTTTATTGGAAGCCTTTTTTCTTCTACGTCTTGCCATTTTACCCTCCCCTTGCTTATCTAAGCACGCGGATGCGCTTTGGCATAAACCTCACGCAAACGCTTATTAGTTAAATGTGTGTATATCTGTGTCGTAGAAATATCTGCGTGTCCTAAAAGCTCTTGTACCACTCTAAGGTCAGTACCATTATCTAACAAATGTGTGGCGAAAGAATGACGCAGGACGTGAGGCGTAATATCCTTGCTAATTCCCGCACTTCTACCGTAATTTTTAATAAGGTTATAAAAATTTTGGCGAGTCATAGGTCTGCCCCACATATTTACAAACAAAGTATTTACTTTGGAATCTTCATCTTTAATTATTTGCGGTCTAACTTCTTCTAAATACTGGGCTAAAAATTTTATTGCCATGCTACCTAAAGGAACAATGCGCTCCTTGTTGCCCTTACCGTAAGCAATCAAATACTTCATCTGCAAATTGACACTGCTTACGGGAACGCTGATGAGTTCGGACACACGCATGCCCGTTGCATAAAGCACCTCAAGCATGGTTCTATCACGAAAACCTTCCAGCGTACCAAGATTTGGCTCGTCAAGTAGCTGTTCAATTTCCTCAACGCTTAAAACTTTGGGCAGGTGCAAGCCTTTCTTGGCAGCTTCGATAACTTCCGCAGGGTCCACGTTAATGTAACGCTCTGCTGCGAGGAAGCGATAAAACGCCTTAATCGCCGCCAGCTTGCGGGCAATAGTGGCAGCACTACGTCCCTGCGCCTTTAGCTGGGACATATAACCTAAAAGCTGCGAACGCTTCACGTTGGCAAGCTGCTCGTCAGTTTCCAGCTTCAACGCCTTTTGCAGTAAGCGCAGGTCTCGCTCGTAAGCAAGGACGGTGTTTTCTGCCAAACCCATTTCTACAGTTAAGTATTCTAGAAAAAGTTTTTTGTAATTGAACATTCTCTATACCTTCTGTCACGTCAAACTCATTAGAAGTGCTGGAAGGCAAGGAACAGCGAGGCTTACGCAGCGACGGCGTACTAGATGTACGTCTAGCAAGTAAACGAGCTGTGACACAGCATAACAGTGCTTATAATGAGTTTCCACAGAAAAAAGGAAAACGGTTACACCGTTTTCCTTTATAATCAGTCTTTCTTTTCAGGTTGCATGATGGTGATATTAGTAGCCGGCGCAATAGTACTAATCGCATGCTTATACACCAGCTGTTGCTTTCCATCGTTTTCAATAATAACGGTAAAATTATCGAAGCCTCTTACCAAACCTCTTAATTGGAAGCCATTCATCAAATAAATGACAACGCCTACATTTTCTTTGCGTACATGGTTTAAGAAGCTGTCTTGTAAATTCATTGCAGGTTTATTTGCATTAAACATTGCTACCCCTCCAAAACATTTATCTACATATAATTCTATACCAGTTTAAATTTTTCTACAAGAGTTTGCTCCATGCTGTTCACCACAATTTCATAATTAGGTTCAGCATCAAGCTCGTACCATTTTATATAAGGCATACGCTTGTAAAAGGTAACCTGTCTTTTGGCAAAATTACGTGTCGCCTGCTTTAATTTATCTACGGCAAAATCGTAATCCATTCCGTCAACAAGGTACCACAGCATTTGACGGTAGCCTATGCTTTTCATGGACTGGCAATCCGTAGGCACACCTTCGTCTAAAAGACGACGCACCTCTGCTTCCAAACCTTGCTCTAACATAATATCTACACGTCTATTGATACGCTCGTACAAAATTTCGCGAGGCATATTGAGGCCAAAGACAACTGCGTCAAAGGGCATTTCCTCTGCGCCGTACTGATTAACTGCTTCCCCCTTGGTCGCAGCTTCAATGGCACGAATGACGCGACGGGTATCGTTAAAGTGAAGGCGTTCAGCTGCCTCTGGGTCCAGTTCTGCAAGGCGGGCGTGAAGTGCTTCCTTGCCATGTTCCAAAGCAAATTGCTCCAGCTCCTGACGTACATCTTCGTTAGCTTCCACGCTGTTAAAGGCGTAGCCTTCAAGTAAAGCCTTAATGTACAAACCAGTACCACCTGCAATGATGGGCAACTTGCCTCGTGCGTTAATGTCTTTAATCAAAAATTCGGCACGTTCTTTAAAATCAACCACGTCAAACTTGGCATCAGCAGGAAGAATATCTACAAGGTGGTGAGGAACTTCCGCCAGCTCTTCTGCAGTAGGTTTAGCAGTGCCAATATCCATACCACGATAAACGTACATGGAGTCTCCGGAAATAATCTCGCCATTTAAACGCTTGGCAAGCTCAATTGCGCAATGGCTCTTGCCCGTAGCCGTAGGTCCTAAAATAACTGCAACTCTTTCCTTCACTGCCTCACCTCCTTATAATACCAAACTTAATGCGACTATAACGTCCACCTAAAATTTCTGTACAACCATATTCTCGCAGAATTTTTTCACTGCGTTCTTTAATAACAATTTTGGGTGCAGCCTTGAGTGCCAGCTCAATAGTGCGCTGGTTCAAAGGCTTTTCGTAAGCAACGGGGCGCAAAGGCTCCATTGCAGATGACCCCTGCACGGGATAACGAAACATCGGGTCAAAATACACCACGTCAAAGGAATCTGCCTCGCAGGTTTCAAGGTATTCCTCCGCAGTTGCCTGCACTGTTGTAATGCGACGGAGAGCGTTGGTTAAATCAGGGTCTTCTGCTTCGTAGGAGCGTAAGCCATTTTCTACAACGAAGTGTAATAAAATGGAAGCCTCTACCCCCACGACCTTACCCTTCTCGCCAACTAAGTAGCTGGCAATGGCAGCGTCTCCTGCCAAGCCCAAGGTTCCGTCTAAAACACGCATACCCTCTCGCAATTCCAAAGCTTGTGCGAAATGGTCGTGCTCATTATTCTTTAAACGTTGCAAGCGCAGGACAGCCATTCCCGGATGATAGAAAAAAGTTCCTTCATTATTATATATCTGTGGTCCGTCCGCTGTTGCAACTAAAATTGCATCTAAATTATTTTGCTGACGTAATTCTTCCAAGCTACCCTTAGAAGCGCGCTCAATGTAGGGCACGTTAAAATGGGTAGCCCATTCTTTGGCAGCGGTCAGCAAATCTCCACTGCCCTTACGCCCTGCGGTTACTGCAAAGCGCATCTTAAAAGCCCGTCCTTTTGAACATTTTATACAGCTCGTCCGTAGTAATCTCAATCATACAGGGACGACCGTGGGGACAGGTAAAGGGATGCTCCGTATTGCAAAGGTCAATAATCAGCTGGCGCATTTGTCTCATATTCAGAAGCTGTCCAGCTTTAATGGCAGCCTTGCAAGCGGTCATGTGCAATACCTCTTGGCGCAAATCTGCGGGATTGATGGTACGCATTTCTCGAAGCATCTTGCTAATTTCTAAAATAAATTCTTCTGCGTCGTCTGCCTTGATATCCGTCGGCAAGCTGCTAATTCTAAGCATTGCTTCGCCGGCAGCAGCAATATCCACGCCCAAACGCAGGAACTCCTCTTGATGTTCTTCAATTAAGGCAATGTCTTGAGCTTGCATATCAATATACAGGGGCATCAACAATTGTTGAGCAGGAATTTCGCCTTTGGCAGCCATCAGCTTGTCAAACAAAATGCGTTCGTGGGCAGCGTGCTGGTCAATTAAATACAATGCGTCTTCAGATTGAGCGATGATAAAGGTTTTATCCACCTGACCAATGGGCCAAATGGTATCCACACCGCTATCAGTATCAGTAAAAGAAATTGCTTCCACAGGAGCAGTAGCTAACGGTTCGCTCTTGGCGAACTCTTCACGAGCTTCGTTGATTGTAAACACAGGCTCTTGAGTTGCGTGATAAGTATATTCCTTTTGCTTGAAGGAATTAGGATTATAACCCTTATTTCCGGAAGCAGAATTTTTGAAAGAGCCTTCTTTTTCCACAACTCTTTCCGGAGTTTTGAAGATGTCGCCCATGCCAGCGTCGCTTTTGAAAATAGGTTCAAAAACTTGGGACTTAGGCGGTTCGTATTTAACGCTAGGCTTTGCTTCGTAAGCAGGAGCTGCAAAAACAGGAGCAGCCTTTTCTTCCGGAACAAAGACGTTCAATTCGGAATCTTCCAGCAAAGTTACCTCTGCCTTTTTCGCACTCATGGGCTTGGTCAAGGCATCGGTCAGCGCCTTATACATTGCCTTGTAAACAGTGCTTTCGTCGCTAAATTTAATCTCACTCTTTTGCGGGTGCACGTTTACGTCAATGGAAGCAGTGTCCACAGTGATGTTAAGCACCACAAAGGGGAAACCACTCTTGGGAATTTGAGATTGGTAAGCGTGGTCAATGGCTTTGGCAATCATTTTGTTGCCAATCATACGACCGTTTACAAAAAGGGTTTGCCATTGGCGAGTGCCTTTCAACAAGGTAGGCTTGCCAATGTAACCAGTGATTTTAATTTTTTCATCTTTAAAATCTACAGCGAGCAGTTCTTCCGCCACGTTCTTGCCGTACAAGGAGCGAATTGTGGAAGTTAAGTCCCCATCTCCCGGTGTAGCAAGCACTTCTTTATCGTTGTTGGTAAGTTTAAAGCGCACGTCAGGTCTGGACAACGCAAGCTTAGTAAGCAGCTCGCTGATGTAGCGACCTTCTGTGGCAACAGTTTTCAAAAATTTACGACGGGCAGGCACGTTGAAGAAAAGGTTTTCTACAATAATAGTAGTACCTGCATTACCACCTGCACTACTGCATTCCATATTCTCCCCACCGTCAATGCGAATGGAGGTTGCAAACTCTTCGCTTTCAGGACGGGTCAGCAGGGTAAAATTAGAAACAGAAGCGATACTGGGCAACGCTTCACCACGGAAGCCCAAGGTGTTTAAGCTCATCAAATCTTCCGCAGTGGTAATCTTACTGGTAGCGTGGCGCAGAACGGCAAGTTTAGCGTTCTCCTCCGTCATACCGCTACCATTATCTACAACGCGGATATATTCCGTACCACCTGCAAAGATGGTTACTTCCACCTTGTCCGCACCAGCGTCCAAGGCATTTTCAACTAATTCCTTAACTACAGAAGCAGGCTTTTCAACTACTTCGCCTGCAGCAATCTGGTTGGCGGTATTGGTATCTAAAAGCTGTACGTTTTTAATTTCCATTATCTACCGCTCTCCTTTCTTGCTTCCTCCTGT
Organism: uncultured Phascolarctobacterium sp.; assembly: GCA_937906915.1. Classification (GTDB taxonomy): domain Bacteria; phylum Bacillota; class Negativicutes; order Acidaminococcales; family Acidaminococcaceae; genus JAHHUH01. The sequence continues at coordinate 6,602 of CALCUU010000338.1, forward strand.
AATTTATACAAAGCGTTCATTGCTTCGATGGGTGTCATGCTCATAACATCAAGCTTCAAAATTTGGTCAGCCAGGCCACTGCTGAACAAGCTACCCATCATTTGAGGAGCTTCTTCCACAACGGGAGCTTGCTTCACAGGGTACAAACCACTTTCACAACGGTCATACTCCTGCAAAATTTCGTTGGCTCTATCCAAAACCTTCTTGGGCAAGCCAGCCAAGCGTGCTACGTGAACGCCATAGCTTCTATCAGTACCACCTGCGATAATGCGACGCAGGAAAACAATATCGTTACCACGCTCTTTAACAGCAACGGAATAATTTTTTACACCACTCAGTTCATCTTCCAAAGCAATCAATTGGTGGTAGTGGGTCGCAAACAAGGTCTTTGCCTTAATCTTGCCGTGAATATATTCCATGACAGATTTAGCAATGCTCATTCCGTCAAAGGTACTGGTGCCACGACCAACCTCGTCCAGAATAATAAGGCTGTCCTTGGTAGCATAACGCAGGATTTGCGCCACCTCGTTCATCTCTACCATAAAGGTACTTTGTCCGGTGGCAAGGTCATCACTTGCACCAACACGGGTAAATATTCTGTCAACAACACCAATTCGTGCATACTTTGCAGGAACAAAGCTTCCTATCTGTGCCATAAGGGTTATTACGGCAGTCTGTCGCATATATG
>CALCUU010000339.1 GCA_937906915.1 uncultured Phascolarctobacterium sp.
ATTTCCGGTCATTGGGACCACTATCTTGATGGCATGTTCGTGCTGGGCGATCCCCACGACGAAGAAAAAGAATGCTTCGCACTGCGCCCCATGACCTGCCCCTTCCAATATCAAGTTTACCTGAACCGTCAACGCTCCTATCGTGACCTGCCCATGCGTTTAGGTGAAACCTCTACCTTGTTCCGTAACGAGGACAGTGGCGAAATGCACGGTCTTATTCGTGTACGCCAATTCACTATCTCCGAAGGTCACTTGATTATCCGTCCTGACCAATTGGCAGAAGAATTCCGTGGTTGCGTTGAACTTGCTAACTACTGCTTGGAAACCTTGGGCCTTAAAGAAGACTGCTCCTTCCGTTTCTCCCAATGGGATCCTGCTAACACTGATAAATACGAAGGTACTGCAGAACAATGGGAACACGCTCAAGGCGTAATGAAAGAAATTCTTGATGACCTTGGCATCGAATACAAAGTAGGCGTGGACGAAGCTGCTTTCTATGGTCCTAAGCTGGACATTCAAATTAAAAACGTATTCGGCAAAGAAGATACCATCGTAACCATTCAAATTGATATGCTTCTTGCTGAAAAATTCGGTATGTACTACATTGACGAAAACAACGACAAGGTACTGCCTTACATCATCCACCGTACCTCCATGGGCTGCTATGAACGCACCCTTGCACTGCTTATCGAAAAATATGCAGGCGCACTGCCCACCTGGATGGCTCCGGAACAAGTACGCTTCCTGCCTGTAACCGAACGTGCAGTAGATTACTGCAAAGCTTTGGCTAAGAATTTGGAACTGGAAGGCTACCGTGTAACCGTTGACGCTCGCAACGAAAAGATTGGCAAGAAGATTCGCGAAGGTCAAATGGAAAAAATCCCCTATATGCTGGTCGTTGGTGACCGCGATATGGAAAACGGTACCGTTTCTCCGCGTCATCGTGCTGAAGGCGATTTGGGTGCAATGGACTTCGCTGATTTCGCAAAAATCTTGAAAGAAGTTGTAGATACCAAGGCTAAAAAATAAAATGTTTTAAATTTGCAAGAGCTGTCCGAAATGGGCAGCTCTTGTCTGTTTTTGAAGAAAGCTGTTCAATTTCGTAAACTCTTCACCAAAAGAACTAACTCCTGTCGCAATTCACACTGCTATCGTATGCTACAATGAGAGCGTAGCAAGATTCGTAGTAATCTTAGATAGGAGGAATTGATTATGAATAAAAAGGTTTATAAAGTTTTTAATGAACAAGTGCAAGCTGAACTGTATTCTGCATATATGTATCTGGCAATGAGCATTGATTTGGAAGATAAAAATTTCAAAGGTATGGCACATTGGATGAGACTTCAATATGAAGAAGAACGTGAGCATGCTTTCCGCTTAGAAAAATTTATGAAGGAACGTGGCGTAAAACCGGAGCTTTTACAAATTGACGCACCACCTACTGAATTCGGAACTCCGCTGGAAACTTTTACCAAAGCATTGGAGCACGAAAAATATGTAACCAGCCGTATTCATGATATGTATGAAGTGGCTATGAAGGAAAAGGATTACGCTGCAATGAGTCATCTGCTCTGGTTCATTGATGAACAAGTTGAGGAAGAAGACCAAACCAGAGAAATCGTTGACAGATTGGCAATGGTAGGCGATAATATGAATGGTTTGTTTGTAATTGATAATCAACTGGGTGCAAGAAAATAATAGTTGACACTAACTGAACATTGTGTTATCATATTCGAGTAACAAAGCAGAAGCCACTCGCTTCTCACCTTGCGGCAAGCGCTCGACAGGGTTGGATATGATATTTTCGCGGGTGGATTTTAATCTGCCCGCTTTTTATTTTAGTTAGCGTTCTAAAGGACGTGGAGGTGAATTGTCATAGGCAAAGAAGACTTGCGTATCAATGAAGAGATTCGTGCACGCGAAGTACGTGTTATTGTAGATGGTGTTGATGGTAAAGCAGAACAGCTTGGCGTTATGTCCAGCCGCGATGCTCTTAAACTTGCAAATGAACGTCATCTGGATTTAGTAGAAATTGCTCCTACCGCGAAACCGCCTGTATGCAAAATTATGGATTACGGCAAGTATCGTTACGAGCAACAAAAACGTGAAAAAGAAGCCCGTAAGAAACAAAAAACCTTTGATATTAAAGAAGTTAAGCTTCGTCCTGGTATCGAAGAACATGACTTCAATGTTAAGTTCAAAAACGCGGTTCGCTTCTTGGAAGATGGCGACAAAGTAAAAGTTACCATTATGTTCCGTGGTCGTGAACTTTCCCACCCTGAACTTGGTGAAGTGCTGCTGAATAAAATGGCTGAGCAGCTTAAAGACATGGCTATCGTTGAAAGAGTGCCAAAATTAGAAGGCAAAAACATGATTATGATTGTTGCGCCGAAACCCAGCAAATAGAGGAG
>CALCUU010000340.1 GCA_937906915.1 uncultured Phascolarctobacterium sp.
CGTTATTACGGAAACCACCTTGACCTTGAGGACGGTTTTGACCGCCTTGACGGTTGTCGTTATTACGGAAACCGCCTTGACCACCTTGACGGTTGTCGTTACGGAAGCCACCTTGGCCTTGGGGACGATTTTGTCCTTGACGGTTATCGTTGTTACGATTTTGTTGCGGTTGGTTATTTTTGTTACCGCCATTTTGTTGGGGTTGATTGTTTCTGTTTGCTACGGGTTGTGCAGCTTGTTTGGGTTGCTCCTGCTTTTGAACAGGAGCAGCTTGCTTCGGTTGTTCTTTCTTCACAGGCGCCTCCTGTTTTTTCGCAAATGCTTTAGTAATAATTTCCATTTCTTTAGCGTCTACACCACTAAAGTTGGTTTTATTTTCAATATTATTTTTCTTTAAAACATCAATGATTTCATTGCTGCTTTTGCCGATTTCTTTAGCTATTTCGTATATTCTTTTACCCATTCATCCACCTCCTAGAAAAGTTTCATGGGTTACCTACTTGTTAATCATCTTAGCAAAATTAGTATCGGTAATTGCCAAAGCAGTTCTTTTAGCCTTGCCAATGGCAAAACCCAATTCGTCGCGGGTAAGCAGCTCTACAACTGTTACGCCTGCAACCTCTGCTAAGTAGTACATATCCTTCTTGGAGTTAGGCGCTGCATCTGTTGCCACGACAAGCAGCTTCGCCTTGCCACTCTTCAAAGCACTACGCACTGCAAAATCACCGGAAGCTACCTTGCCGGCCTTTTGTGCCAGCCCTAAAGCAAAGGCAACATTATTGTTTGCCATCTTTAAAATCCTCCAGTAGCTTTTGATAAACCTCTTCGCTGATGGCTTTTTCCAAGGCACGCTCTAAGCGTTTTTCTTTAACAGCCTTGGTAATGCACGCCTCACAGGGGCACACATAAGCGCCTCTACCGTTCTTCTTACCGGTCAAGTCCAGGCTAATCTCCCCTTCCGGAGAGCGAACGATACGCAGCAAAGCTTTTTTATCCTTCATTTCATTACAGCCAACACATTTGCGTTGGGGAATTTTTTTAACTTTCATGATTATTCTTCGCCTTCAGCGTAAGCTTCTTCAGCAGCTTGGCTTTCACTCTTAATGTCGATTTTCCAGCCGGTCAATTTAGCTGCCAAGCGTGCGTTTTGACCTTCTTTACCGATTGCCAGGGACAATTGATAATCAGGTACTACAACGCGGCAGATTTTTTCGTCCAAATTAACTTCGGTGCTTACAACTTTAGCAGGGCTTAAAGCGTTAGCAACATATTGTGCCGGATCTTCGCTGTATTTTACGATGTCAATTTTTTCACCGCGGAGCTCGTTAACAATGGTTTGCACGCGCATACCTTTGTGACCAACGCAAGCGCCAACGGGGTCAATGTTTTCATCTTGGGTGTAAACAGAAATTTTGGAGCGCATGCCCGGTTCACGAGCAACGGATTTGATTTCTACTACACCGTCATGAATTTCGGGAACTTCAAGTTCAAAAAGTCTTTTCAAAAGACCGGGGTGAGTTCTGGAAACCATGATTTGAGGTCCTTTGTTAGTACGTTTAACCTCAATGATATAGGTTTTCATACGGTCATGATATTGATAAATTTCGCCGGGAATTTGCTCGTTCAAAGTCAGAACAGCTTCAACCTTGCCCAAATCAATATACACGTTTTTGTTTTCCATACGTTGAATGATACCGGTTACGATATCTTGTTCACGGCTTTGGAAACGTTCATAAACCATTCCACGTTCTGCTTCACGAATGCGTTGCATTACGATTTGTTTTGCGTTTTGAGCAGCAATGCGGCCGAAGTTTTTCGGAGTAACTTCCAGTTCTACAATGTCGTCAACTTCATAACGAGCATCAATTTCTTTAGCATCTGCCAAGGAAATTTCGTTTTCTTCCAGTTCTTCCTTATCTACTACGGTGCGAATTGCAAATACGTGAAACTCACCGGTTTGTTTATTCATAGATACTTTAACATTTTGGTTAGAGCCAAAATTTTTCTTATACGCAGTTACCAAAGCTTCTTCAACAGCTTGGAACAGGAGTTCCGGGTCAATGCCCTTCTCCTTACCCAATTCTTGGATTGCTGAGATAAAATCTCCGTTCAATTATTACGCCTCCCACTTTTTAAATTTTAGAAATCTATATGCGGTCTAATATTGGAAATGAGTTTTCTTTCAATCTTTACAGGATTTTTAAACTCTTTCCCCTTAATTATTTTCTTAACTTCAATGCAGTCTGCATCATGGGATACCAGTACGCCAACAAGGTTTTTCAAACCTTCCCAAGGAGCGTAGAACATAATATCCACTTTTGTACCATAAGCCGCTTCAAAGTCTTTATCCTTTTTCAGCGGGCGATCGATACCGGGAGAAGAAACCTCCAAGAAATACTTGTCCTTGATGGGGTCCTTTTCATCCAATACCATTGTTAATTTTTCACTGACCAGCTGGCAGTCGTCAATTTCAACTCCGCCCGGCTTATCAATAAAAATGCGTAAATACCAGTCCTTTTCGCGCACATATTCAACATCAACCAATGTTAAATCGGTACCTTCCAGCACGGGCATTACCAAATCGGTGATCAGTGCTTCTATTTCCTTAGCCTGCATCGTTTTCACCTCCATTATTCAATTTTTAATTTGCTTGTATAAGCCGAAAGAGCAGGTATAAAACCCACTCTTTCAAAAGTAAACATAATTATTTTGCGTAGTCAACAGCGCGGGTTTCGCGAATGATAACAACCTTAATTTGACCGGGATATTCCATTTCAGCTTCAATCTTCTTGGAGATATCGCGAGCCAACAGAATTGCAGAAGCGTCGTCGATGATTTCCGGTTTAACCATAATACGGATTTCACGACCTGCTTGTACTGCAAAGCACTTTTCAACGCCATCAAAAGATTCAGAAATCTCTTCCAATCGAGTTAAACGTTTCAGATAGCTTTCGAGGGTTTCGCGTCTTGCACCGGGGCGAGCTGCGGATACAGCGTCAGCTGCGGATACGAGAACAGCTTCAATGCTCTTGGGTTCAACGTCGCCATGGTGAGCAACGATGGAGTTAATAACCAGTTCGGATTCACGGAATTTCTTAGCAATTTCGCCACCGATTTCAACGTGAGAGCCTTCCATTTCGTGGTCAATAGCTTTACCAATATCGTGGAGCAAGCCTGCACGTTTAGCCAGCATTACGTCAACACCCAATTCAGATGCCATGATGCCTGCCAAATTAGCAACTTCTACAGAATGGTTCAGTACGTTTTGACCATAGCTGGTACGATATCTTAAACGACCCAGCAATTTGATCAGTTCAGGATGCAAGCCATGCACGCCAACTGCGAAGGTAGCTTGTTCGCCTGCTTCCTTAATTTTTTGCCCAACTTCTTTTTGAGCTTTTTCGACCATTTCTTCAATGCGGGA
>CALCUU010000341.1 GCA_937906915.1 uncultured Phascolarctobacterium sp.
ACAGCGGCGCCTTGGAAGAAACACTGGCACAAGTACACGCAGAACTGGCGAAGCTTTTGTGAGAATAATTTTCTCAAAAAAATGTTGACACAAAATTTTTGATGTGCTATTATATCTATGTTGCTTGTGAAGCAACGGAATTGAATATGCGGTAGTGGCGGAACGGCAGACGCGCTAGCCTCAGGAGCTAGTGGGGGCAACCCCGTGGAGGTTCAAGTCCTCTCTACCGCACCAATTTTACATCACGCGGTTGTGGTGGAACGGCAGACACGCTGCTTTGAGGGGGCAGTGGGAGAAATCCCGTGTGGGTTCAAATCCCACCAACCGCACCAAATTGTACATTAAGACTTAGGACATTGTCCTAGGTCTTTTTTGTTTTTGTAAAACCTGCGTCTTGAAAGACTTTTCATTTGGTAGTATATTCATAGCAAGGAAAGTTTTAAGGAGGTTCATAATGGCTAAAAAAGTTTTGATTTTATCAGGTAGTCCTCGTAAAAACGGAAACTCTGATTTATTGTGTAATGAATTTATGCGCGGAGCTTTGGAAAGTGGCAATGAAGTTACTAAAATTCGCGTTGCTGAAAAAAAGATTGCTCCTTGTATGGGCTGCTACTACTGCACTAAAAATAATGGTACTTGCGCCATCAAAGATGATATGGCAGATGTGCTCCAACAAATTATAGATGCTGACGTTATTGTGCTGGCAAGTCCTGTTTACTTCTATTCAATTTCTGCGCAGTTGAAAGCGACTATCGACAGAACCGTTGCTCGTTGGCTGGAAGTTAAGGATAAAGAATTTTACTACATTGCAACCTGTGCTGAAGCAGAACCGGAAGCTGTGGAAACAACTTTCGCCTGCTTCCATGGTTACGCTGATTGCGTAGAGGGCGCTGTTGAAAAAGGCAAGATTGCCGGAATTGGCGTGTACGAAGCTGGTGCGGTAAAAGATACTGAATATATGAAGGCTGCTTACGAAATGGGTAAGAGCGTGTAAAGTAGTTAGAAACTTACTAAAATCAAGAAGCTCTCTTTAAAATGAGAGCTTCTTTTTATTTTTAGCTTATAGCTGTATAATAGTAGTAAGCTTAATTTGTTTATGATGAAAGATAGAATATAAATTTTTGGACATATAAGGAGGTACTGGCATGAAAGTTTTATTGATCAATGGTAGCCCTAAAGCTAATGGCAAT
>CALCUU010000342.1 GCA_937906915.1 uncultured Phascolarctobacterium sp.
CTTGCTCAGTACGATATATCTGCCCATAATTACCTTTGGCGTTGGCTACAAGATAAAGCTTGCCAGTGATGAAACCTTATCCCTTAATGCAGATTACTTCTGGATGAAGGATAAGGACACAGGCAAAGATTATGATGGTGCAGAATTCATGGTATTCTATAATCGCGCTATTTAGAGGTAATTATGAAAAATATATTTACTCTTTTAACACTGCTTGTAACGATGCTGGTTAGTTCTATATGCTGTGCACAAGAAACTAAAGAAGCAGATTACTACAAGTTAAAAATGATGGAGCTTGTCCAAGAAATTAAAAGTGCTGCAGTAAGTGTTAATTCTAATTTTGGTTTGCTCCTTAACGGCGGCATTAATATTTATGTGGCAGATAATTATGTGCAAGATGGAGAAGCTAAAGTAAATAACTTTCTGCAAAGTGTGGACGGTGTTTTACTGGAAGGCTTGAACTTTGGTTACGAGTTTAAGGATGACAAAAAAACTTCTGATAAAGTGCGCAAGGATATTTTTGCAAGACTTGCCCTGCCAGTTAAGGCAGGTGTGCCGATCTTTAACATTGATTACTGCGAAAACTTGCGTAACCGTAGTATGGCAACCATAATAGCACGTAAGGATAAGGTAGTTAATTTTTCTAGCGATAGAAATCTTACCAGCATTTCTATGACAGAGCTTTATCCCCATGATGTAAATAGTTTGGCTGAGGTAAACAACTTTATTGCAGTTTTTAATCCACAAAAGTATGATGTTAAGGGTATGTATCTGAGTGCCTTGCAAAGAAGCAATTACGATTTACTTATCATAGATGCTTTTTACCACGGTGAACTGCTTACTGCAGAAGATATTGCTAAGCTTAAAGTTAAACCCAATGGCAAACGTCGCTTAGTATATTCTTACCTTAGCACCGGCGAAGCGGAAGACTATCGTTACTATTGGAAGAGCGAATATAAAAAGAACCCTCCCGCTTGGCTAAAAGAAGCCAATGAAAATTGGGAAGGTAATTATAAAGTAGAATATTGGCATCCAGAATGGAAAGCTATCCTGTTCCAAGGCAAGGACAGTTATTTAAACAAACTGCTAGCTTGTGGTTATGATGGTGCCTTCCTCGATGTAATTGACAGCTTCTATTACTTTGAAGCACTTGAAAATTAAAATACTAAAAAATTAGAGGCAACCGTTGTGGTTGCCTCTTTCTTATGCAGGAATGATATATTTGTTTTGTAACAGCGCCAAATATTTACTAATGGATACGGGGCGGGAATATAGGAAGCCTTGGTGCATGCCTACTTTGTATTTTTCTACAAGGCTTCTGATAAATTTATTTTCTACGCCTTCCAAGCAAATATTTATTTTCAAATTGTTAGCGCATTGTACGAATGCATCGATGATGTATTGGTCAATGGTGTTGTTGGGAAGGTTCAAAACGAAGGATTGGTCTAGTTTAAGACAGTCTACCGGAATGTCACGCAAAAGTGCGAGACAGGAGGTTCCTGTACCAAAATCGTCAACCGCAACCTTGATGCCCAAGCTTCTATAGAACATTACTTCTTCACGCAGTAAGGTAACGTCCAAATCGCGACAGCTTTCCGTTAATTCTAAGCACAGATTTTTTACAGGGAATTGGGTTTCGTCTAAAACGTCTACCAAAACGTCTCTGAATCTTGCTTGAGAGATTTGGGTATAGGAAAGGTTCACGTCAATTACAAGATTGGGATTATATTTGAGGAAGTTTTTGCCTTCGGTCAAAGCTTGTTTCAAAATCCAGGTGCCTAAGTCGAAGAAGCAAGCATCTTCTTCCAGCAAGGGAATAAATTTACCGGGAGAAACTTCGCCAAAATCTTTATCCTTGTAGCGAAGCAGTGCTTCCGCACCAATGATTTCATTATTGCTGGGATTGATAAGCGGTTGGAAGTTTAGATAGAAGCCTTCGCAATCGTTAGCAATACTTTGACGTAAAGCGGTTAAAAGGTTCAAAGCTTCTCTATAGGTAGATTGTAGGCTAGTATCGTAGAATACCAGTTCAGAGTGATTTTTATATTTGGAGTCTGCATAGGCGTGGGAAAGACAGCCATAGATAGATTGTTCGGTAACGTTGAAATCGTTAATTTCGATGGCACCACCAGAAATCATCAGCGGAATGTCAATGTTTTCATCTGTGGTGAAGTGCTTGGACATTTCTTGAATGTTAGCGTAAAGTTCTTCAATTGCTTCGTTACTGGAATCTTTGCAGATGATGGCAAATTTTGGACCGTCCATACGATAGAGGGTGCTGTCTTCATTCATCAAGCTTCTAATTTTATTGGAAAATTGATTAAGAATGGTATTACCGAAGAAAAAGTTATAGGTGTAATTGATGTCACCGAAGTTATTGAGACCAATCATCAAGATGTGCATGTGTTGTTTAGCACGGATTAATTCTTTCTTGGTTTGCATGAATTTGTAGTTGTTGTATAAACCGGTAACCGGGTCTACAAAATCTGCAACACCATGATTGATGAGAGTGCCTGCAAATAAATCGCTTTCTCCGTTTTCGCCTTTGAGGATAATACCGCGACAGGTTACAAAGACATATTCACCTTCTGCATTGCGCACGCGATATTCTGCATAATGGTTCTTCTTTTTACCTGCAAAGAATGCAGAAATATCTTTTCGATAAATTTCCACATCGTCAGGATGGATGAGAGCTTCCCAGGAGGAACCGAAGTCGTAAATGTATTCACCTTCAAAGCCAAAATAATCTACAGCATTCTTGGACCAACGAGATACATTGGTGGCAAGATTGCAGACATAGATATAGCGACGAGCAGAAGTTTCAGAGAAAGCAGTAAATATTCTGTTGTCTAAGCCTGTAGTGTCTAAATTCATAACTTACCTCGTTTAATATTTATAAGTAGAATATATCATAAATATGGTAGAAAGTATATTCTTTTTGATGTAGAAATGTAAGAATATATTGTTTTTGAAGAAAATGTGACAATAGCCTCAGAAAGTGCTACAATAAACATATGCTCTTAGTAAGCAAGTAAGCAGAAAGGGGAGGAGCCTTTCTTTCTTTCTTTCTTTGGGAGGTAGTATATGAATAAGATTTTAAGAAATAGATTATTTATCGTAATATTTGGCTTTGTAGTTTTCACTGTTGCCTTAAACTTCGTTTTACAAAGATTTATTGCAAGGGATAATTTTTTAGAAAGTTCCCGTGCTATCTTTAGTGAAGTTACCCATATGTTGCATACCAATGATGAGGTTATTGCAACTGTAAAACGCAATTTTAAAGAGAATTGCAGGTTGCGTGCGAGAATAGCTGCAGCTTTGATTGAAAATGATAGATCCATCATTGAATCTCAAGCTAAACTTATAGAGCTTGCTGACTTACTTAAAGTTGATGAGGTTCATATTTTTGATGAAAGCGGAACTATTATTGGTGGTACTGTTCCCACGGCTTATGGTATGACAGTTTATGATGGGGAACAAATAGGCTTCTTCAAGGATATGTTACACAGCAAGGATGTTGAACTGGTACAAGATTTTGCGGCTAGTACTGGTCAAGGTAGGATAATGCAGTATGCTGCAGTGTGGATGCCCTGTAAAGAACACTTTGTGCAAATTGGCAGAAGTCCCCGTTGGGTAATGGAAGTACTTAAGGATACGGAATTGCCTAAAATCTTTGAAGACATTGTGCTTGACGTAGATGCTTATATTTTTGCTGTAGATGTTACTACTGATAAAATTGTGGCATCTACTAAAAAAGTTTTGGAAAATAAAGATGTTTCCTATTTTGGTGTGCCTTCAGATTTGTACAAAGAAGCTTCTAAAGGGATAAAGGTTACTCATAATAATGAAGATTATTATCTTGTTATTAGTAGTGATGTTTTGCACGGTAATCTGAAATTAGGTAAGTTTATTAAAACTAGTAACCTATATAAAGATGTAAATAAAGATACCATTATTTTGATTTTCTATCTGGGTTTGGCTGCAATTGTGGTTTTTGGCGCGATTTCCCGTTATCTGAAATATTATGTTATTGATGATATTGAATCAGTAAATGGTGACTTAAAAGAAATTACCAATGGTAATTTGAATACTAAGATAAATGCTTCGGCAACACCGGAACTTAAAAATCTTGGCGAGCATATCAATACGATGGTTGGTTATTTGAAGGAAAATACTCGTCGTACTTTTGAGATGTGCGATAAATTACATATGCCCATTGGTTTGTACGAGTATCGTAATGGCATGAAGAAGGTTACTGTTAACGGTAACTTGGCAGAGATTTTGTGCCTTGATGGTAAGAAGGACCATGCTGTATTTGCCAATAAAGAATTATATGAAGAAAAGCTTGAGCAAATTAAGCGTAACCTAGTAGACGTAGAACATGGCATTTATAAATTGCCTTGGGCTGAACGCTACATTAGGTTTGAAGAAGCGGAATACCCTGATGCAACTATTGGCGTAGTTATGGATGTTACAGCAGGTTATGTAGAAATGAGTAATATTGCTCGCGAACGTGACACTGACGAACTGACTGGCTTGACTAATAGAAGAGGCTTCTTTGTGAAGATGGAAAAACTTTTCCAAGATACCAGTAATCTTGGTTGGGGCGGTATGTACTTTGTTGATGCTAATAAACTGAAGTACGTTAACGATGCTATTGGTCATAAAGCAGGGGACTTCTACTTGTGCGCTATTGCTGATGCTCTTAGAGCGTGGGCTGGTAAAAATAAAATTTACTGCCGTCTTGGTGGCGATGAATTTGTACTCTTTGTTTATGGCGCTGCTAGCAAGGAAGAATTGCTGGAAGCTTTTGAAGACGCCATGTATAGAATGAACGAAACCTATGTAGAATATGAAGGTGAAAAGATTCGTTTGAGCTACACTGTTGGCGCTGCCTTCTATCCGGAACACGGTGAAGACTTCCGTGCACTGATGCGAATGGCTGACAAGAATATGCTTGAAAATAAAGGCAAGGGTACTACTACCCGTCATATGCTGAATTAAAAGGTGATTATTATGGAACAAAATGCTAAAAAAATTCTCGTAACCGGTGCTACCGGATTTATCGCTTCCCATACTTGCGTAGAACTTATCGAAGCTGGCTATAAAGTAGTTGGTATTGATAACTTCGCTAATTCTAAACCGGAAGTGCTTAACAAAATTAAAGCCATCACCGGTGTGGAAATTGATTTTTACGAAGGCGACGTTAATGATGCTATTATATTGAAGAAAATTTTTTCTGAGCATGAGATTAGCGCAGCAATTCACTTTGCTGGCTTGAAGGCTGTAGGGGAATCTGTAGCGAAGCCTTTGGAATACTACCATAATAATTTAGGCAGCACCATTACCCTGTGCGAAGTGATGCGCGAGTTTGGTTGCAAGAACATTATCTTCAGTTCTTCCGCTACTGTGTATGGCAATCCTCAAAGCTTGCCCATTACTGAAAACTTCCCCGTTGGTGGTACTACTAATCCCTATGGCACTACCAAGCTGATGTGCGAGCGTATTTTGCAGGATTTACACGTTTCTGATAACCAGTGGGGCGTGTGCTTGCTCCGCTACTTTAATCCTATCGGTGGTCATGCCAGCGGTCTTTTGGGTGAAGAGCCTAACGGTATCCCCAATAACTTGATGCCTTATATTGTGAAGGTTGCAGTAGGCGAGCTGCCCAAGCTGAATGTTTTTGGTGACGATTATCCCACTAAGGACGGTACTGGCGTGCGCGATTACATTCACGTAGTAGATTTGGCAAAAGGTCACGTTTGCGCGTTGAAGAAGCTGCTCAAAGAAAACGGCGTGCACATTTATAATCTTGGTACCGGCAATGGCTTTAGCGTTTTGGAACTGGTTAAGACTTTTATTGAAGTAAATGGTGTTGACGTTCCTTATGTTATCAGTCCGCGTAGAGATGGTGACATCGCAGCCTGCTATGCTGATGCCAGCAAGGCTAAAGAAGAACTTGGCTGGAGCGCAGAAAAAACTGTTGTCGATATGTGCAGAGACAGCTGGAATTTTGTAAAAGCAAATAAAAAATAGAATAAAGAATTATTTAAAGCTTCCTTTCTTTACGAAGGAAGCTTTTATTTTTAATCGGGCAATTAAAATAACTTTGAAATATTTTGTAGAAAAACCCGTATTTTTTAGGTTTTTGGCACAAAATAACGTGTCCACCAGCTTCAAAGAGTGTCCACGTAGCATAAATCTTTCTTAGAAAATACGCCAATGAAACACACGGGTTGGTGGAAAGAAAGACGCACGTAAATACGTTGTTTAAGAGCTCAAAAAAATTGTAAAAAATTGTTGACAGGGTTTGTTAGAGATGTTACAATATGAAAGCGTTGTGGGCTAACTATGCTCTCGTGAAGGAGGTAACTTGATGACGCTTGATGATTTAATGCAAGCTGAGAAACGTACCGTTGGCGTTAAACAGACCGAAAAAGCCGTGAATAAAGGCGTTGCTTTGAAGGTTTTTGTTGCGAAAGATGCTGATGAACGTGTTACCGAAAAACTTGTGGAGCTTTGCGAAGAAAAAGCTGTAAGCGTGGTTATGGTTGAAACCATGCACGAGCTTGGCAAGGCTTGCGGAATTCACGTTAAGGCTGCGGCAGCCGCAATACTCAATCCTTGATAAGGGCTTGGCGAAAGCTGAGTTTTTATAATCATTAAAATCTAATTGTTTGGAAAGGAGGTGCCGATATGCCTACTATTAACCAATTGGTACGTAAAGGCAGAGAGGTTTTGAAAGCTAAATCTACTGCTCCGGCATTGAAAGAATGCCCGCAAAAACGTGGCGTGTGCACCCGTGTTTACACCACCACCCCGAAAAAACCGAACTCTGCACTTCGTAAAGTAGCTCGTGTACGTTTGACTAACGGCATCGAAGTTACTGCTTATATCCCGGGTATCGGTCACAATCTTCAAGAACACAGTGTTGTTCTTATCAGAGGCGGAAGGGTAAAAGACCTTCCGGGCGTGCGTTACCACATCATTCGCGGTGCTCTTGATACTGCAGGCGTTGCAAACCGCAACCAATCTCGCTCCAAATACGGCGCTAAAAAAGCAAAAGCTAAAAAATAATAGCAACGTAGCGAGAACAAAACATTAAGAAACTAAGAATGATAACATCCTGAAGGAGGGAAACACATGCCGAGAAAAGGCCCTGTAACCAAAAGAGACGTATTGCCGGATCCGGTGTACGGTTCTAAACTTTTAACTAGATTCATCAATAAAATTATGCTCGACGGTAAAAAAGGCGTTGCAGAACGTATTGTATACGATGCATTCGACCTGGTTCGTGCAAAAACTGGCAAAGATCCTTTG
Source organism: uncultured Phascolarctobacterium sp. (assembly GCA_937906915.1). GTDB lineage: Bacteria > Bacillota > Negativicutes > Acidaminococcales > Acidaminococcaceae > JAHHUH01. Next base: position 7,321 of record CALCUU010000342.1, read on the forward strand.
GAAGTGTTCGATGCCGCAATGCAAAACGTAATGCCCCTGTTGGAAGTACGTGCTCGCCGCGTTGGTGGTGCTAACTACCAAGTTCCGGTTGAAGTACGCGCTGACCGTAAAACCACCCTGGGTATTCGCTGGCTGGTAAACTACTCTCGCCTGCGTGGTGAAAGAACCATGTGCGAACGTGTAGCTGGCGAAATCATGGACGCAGCTAACTCCACTGGTGCAGCTGTTAAAAAACGTGAAGATACCCACAAAATGGCAGAAGCAAATAAAGCATTTGCTCATTACCGCTGGTAATGGCCTGACTCAGTTTGTTTGAGGAGGATTAAGAAGTGGGCAGACAATTTCCGCTTGAGAAAACTAGAAACATCGGCATCATGGCTCACATCGATGCTGGTAAAACTACCACCACCGAACGTATTCTGTTCTATACCGGCAGAGTACATAAAGTAGGTGAAACCCATGATGGCGGCGCTACCATGGACTGGATGGTTCAAGAACAAGAACGTGGTATTACCATCACTTCTGCAGCAACCACCTGCCAATGGGACGGCCACCGTCTGAACATCATCGACACCCCGGGCCACGTTGACTTCACTGTAGAAGTAGAACGTTCCCTGCGTGTACTGGACGGCTCCGTTGCAGTATTCTGTGCTAAAGGCGGCGTAGAACCTCAATCTGAAACCGTATGGCGTCAAGCTGACAAATACGGCGTTCCCCGCATGGCATATGTAAATAAAATGGATATTACCGGCGCTAACTTCTACAACGTAGTTGAAATGATGAAAGATCGTCTGGGCGCTAATGCAGTTCCCATTCAACTCCCCATCGGTTTCGAAGACACCTTCGAAGGCATGGTAGACCTGATTAAAATGCAAGCTATCGTTTACAACGATAAAATGGGCAAAGACGAAGTTTTCGTTGAAATCCCTGCTGACATGCAAGAAAAAGCAGAAGAATACCGTGCAATGCTTCTCGAAGCTGTAGCTGAAAGCGACGACGAACTCATGATGAAATATTTGGAAGGTGAAGAACTGACCGAAGAAGAAATCATGGCTGGTATCCGTAAACAAACCATCGCTTGCAAAATGACTCCGGTTTGCTGCGGTTCTTCTTACAAGAACAAAGGCGTACAACCCCTGCTCGACGCAGTAGTTGCATTCATGCCCGCTCCGACCGATATTCCGCCTATCAAAGGCATTAACCCTGAAACCGGCGAAGAAGACTGCCGTCCTTCCAGCGACGAAGAACCCTTCTCCGCATTGGCATTCAAAATCATGACCGACCCGTTCGTTGGTAAACTTGCGTTCCTCCGCGTGTACTCCGGTACCCTCGGCTCCGGTTCCTACGTTTACAACTCCACTAAAGGCAAACGCGAACGTATCGGCCGTATCCTGCAAATGCACGCTAACCACCGTGAAGAAATCGACATGGTTTACTCCGGCGACATCGCTGCTGCTGTAGGTCTGAAAGACACCACTACTGGTGACACCCTCTGCGACGAAAAGAACGAAATCATTCTGGAATCCATGGTATTCCCTGATCCCGTAATCTCCGTAGCAGTAGAACCCAAAACTAAAGCTGACCAAGAAAAAATGGGCATTGCCCTTGCAAAACTTGCTGAAGAAGATCCGACCTTCCGCGTTCACACTGATCCGGAAACTTCCCAAACCATCATCTCCGGTATGGGCGAGCTTCACTTGGACATCATCGTTGACCGTCTGCTCCGCGAATTCAAAGTAGGCTGCACCGTAGGTAACCCGCAAGTTGCTTATCGTGAAACCATTCGCAAAGCTGTTAAATCCGAAGGTAAATTCGTTCGTCAATCCGGTGGTAAAGGCCAATACGGTCACTGCTGGTTGGAAATCACTCCGCTCGAACCGGGTCAAGGCTTCAAGTTTGAAAACAAAGTTGTTGGCGGCGCTATTCCTAAAGAATACATCAGCCCCATCGAAGCAGGCGTTAAAGAAGCTATGGAAAACGGCGTAGTTGCTGGTTATCCCATGGTTGACATCGCAGTTACTGTTTATGATGGTTCTTACCACGAAGTTGACTCCTCTGAAATGGCGTTCAAAATTGCTGGTTCCATGGGCTTCAAATCTGGTGCTCAAAAAGCTAACCCGGTAATTCTCGAACCGTACATGAAAGTTGAAGTTACTGTACCTGAAGAATACATGGGCGATGTAATCGGCGACATCAACTCTCGCCGTGGTCGCATCGAAGGTATGGAAGCTCGCAATGGCGCACAAGTTATCAGAGCTTTCGTTCCCCTGGCTGAAATGTTCGGTTACGCAACCGACCTTCGCTCCAAAACCCAAGGTCGTGGCAACTACTCTATGGAAGTTGACCACTACGAAGATGTTCCCAAAAACATCGCTGAAGCAATTGTTGCTAAAAACAAAGGCACTAATGCATAATATCTTCTAGATACATTTAAGGAGGAAATTCAAAATGGCAAAAGCTAAATACGAAAGAACTAAACCCCATGCTAATATCGGCACCATCGGTCACGTTGACCATGGTAAAACCACCACCACCGCAGCAATCACCAAAGTTTTGGCACAACGCGGCGGCGCAGAATTCATGGACTACTCCATGATCGACAAAGCTCCCGAAGAACGCGAACGCGGCATTACCATTAACACCGCACACGTAGAATATGAAACCGAAACCCGTCACTATGCACACGTTGACTGCCCGGGCCACGCTGACTATGTTAAAAACATGATCACCGGCGCAGCACAAATGGACGGCGCAATCCTCGTAGTATCCGCAGCTGACGGCCCGATGCCGCAAACCCGCGAACACATCCTCTTGGCTCGTCAAGTAGGCGTACCCGCAATGGTAGTATTCCTGAACAAAGTTGACATGGTAGACGACGAAGAATTGCTCGAATTGGTAGAAATGGAAGTACGTGAACTGCTCTCCAGCTACGAATTCCCTGGCGACGACATCCCCGTAGTTGCTGGTTCCGCACTGAAAGCTTTGGAAGGCGACGCTGCTTACGAAGCAAAAATCCTCGAATTGATGGACGCTGTAGACAACTACATCCCCGTACCTGAACGTGCAACCGACAAACCGTTCCTGATGCCTGTAGAAGACGTATTCACCATCACCGGCCGTGGCACCGTAGCAACCGGTCGTGTAGAACGTGGTACCATCAAAGTAGGCGACACCGTAGAAATCGTTGGCATGCAAGAAGAAAAGAAATCCACCGTTGTAACCGGCGTAGAAATGTTCCGCAAATTGTTGGACGAAGCAGTAGCAGGCGACAACGTAGGCTGCTTGCTCCGTGGCGTTGACCGTAAAGAAATCGAACGCGGCCAAGTATTGTCCAAACCGGGCAGCATTCATCCGCACACCAAATTCAAAGGCGAAGTATACGTACTGACCAAAGAAGAAGGCGGCCGTCACACCCCGTTCTTCAACGGCTATCGCCCCCAATTCTACTTCCGTACCACTGACGTAACCGGCGTAACCCAATTGCCTGAAGGCGTAGAAATGGTAATGCCTGGCGACAACGTAACCATGGACGTAGAACTGATCACCCCGATCGCTATTGAAAAAGGCTTGCGTTTCGCTATCCGTGAAGGTGGCCGTACCGTAGGCGCTGGCGTTGTTTCCGAAGTAGAAGAAGCTTAATTTTAGTTAGTTCCCGTATTAATATATGAGGGGCTTAGGTGAGCCCCTCATATTATTATGTTTATTTGTATGGCCCTGCGATGATGTGAAAGGTTGCTTGCCTGCAAGACAGGGAGATTTTCACGGAGTATGTCCGTTCTTAGAAACTGGGCGTTTAGGAGGAAAAATTTTATAATGGCTAAGTCTCAAAAAATCAGAATACGCCTCAAAGCGTATGACCACAAAGCACTTGATCAAAGCGCTGCAAAAATCGTAGAAACTGCAAAACGTACTGGTGCGCAAGTTTCTGGTCCGATTCCCCTTCCGACTGAAAAAAATATTTACACCATTCTGCGTTCCCCGCATGTTAACAAAGACTCTCGTGAACAATTCGAAATGAGAACTCACAAACGTCTTGTTGACATTCTGGAACCCACCGCAAAAACTGTTGATGCATTGATGCGTTTGGACCTTCCGGCTGGCGTAGACATCGAAATTAAACTGTAAGGAGGAGGGACAATAATGGCTAAAGGTATTTTAGGCAAAAAACTGGGCATGACCCAAATTTTTGAAGCTGACGGCAAATTGATCCCTGTAACTGTTGTAGAAGCAGGTCCTTGCGTAGTACTTCAAAACAAAACCGTTGAAACCGACGGCTACAATGCTGTACAACTTGGTTTTGGCGAAATGAAAGAAAAACATACCACCAGACCGATGAAAGGCCACTTTGATAAAGCTGGCGTAGCTCCGGTAAAATTTGTAAGAGAATTGCGTTTGGCTGCTCCTTCCGAATTCGAAATCGGCCAAAAAGTAACTGCTGACATCTTTGAAGCAGGCGAATTGATCGATGCAACTGGTATTTCCCGTGGTAAAGGCTTCGCAGGCACTATTAAGCGTCACAACTTCGCTCGCGGTCCTATGAAACACGGTTCCAAATCTCACCGTGAACCCGGTTCCATGGGTCCCATGTATTCCGGCCCGGGCGGTCGCGTAATCAAAGGCAAAAAATTGCCTGGCCGTATGGGTGCTGTGAAATCTACTGTTCAACGTTTGACTATCGCAAAAGTTGATGCAGAACGTAATCTTATTTTGGTTAAAGGCTCCATTCCTGGTGCTGCTGGTTCTTTCGTAATCCTGAAAGAAACCGTAAAACCGAAAAAATAAGAGCGTAAGCGAAAGAAAGGAGGATGCTTCTAATGCCGAAGTTATCAGTATATAACATCTCCGGTCAAGTTACCGGTGAAATAGAATTGAATGACGTTGTGTTTGGCGCTGAATTCAATGAAGCTGTTGTACACGAAGCAATCGTAATGCAACTTGCTAACCAACGCCAAGGCACTTCTGCTACCAAAACTCGCGGTATGGTACGCGGTGGCGGTCGCAAACCTTGGAAACAAAAAGGCACCGGCCGTGCACGTTCCGGTTCCAACCGTTCTCCTGTTTGGGTAGGTGGCGGTACCACTTTTGGTCCCCAACCCCGCAGCTATGCTAAAAAAATGAACCGTAAAGCTCGCCGTCTGGCTCTTTGCTGTGCATTGTCTGCAAAAGTTGCAGCTAACGAATTGGTAGTAATCGACGGCTTGACCTTCGATGCTCCGAAAACCAAAAACGTAGTAGCTATGCTCAACGCTTTCGAAGCAGCTACTGCAAAAGCACTGCTTATCACCAATGGTTGTGAAAACGTAGAACTTTCCGCACGCAACATGCCGAAAGTAACCACCATCACTAACATGGGCCTGAACTGCTTTGATATCCTTCACGCTAACAAAGTATTCCTGGCTAAAGAAGTAGTAGAAAAAATTGAGGAGGTGCTCGCATAATGGCTGCTAATCCTCGCGATTTATTGATTCGTCCCATCATCACCGAAAAAACTTCCATGATGATGCAAGAAAACAAATACACCTTCCAAGTTCCCCTGGAAGCTAACAAAGTAGAAATCCGCCAAGCTGTCGAAGCTATTTTCGGCGTTAAAGTTTTGAGCGTAAATACTATCCGCGTTCTTGGCAAAACCAAACGCATGGGTAGATATGTTGGTAAACGTTCCGACTATAAAAAAGCAATCGTTAAGCTTGCTGAAGGCAATACGATTCCCCTTTTCGAAGGAATGTAATTAACGTAATATAAGGAGGTCAAGAAAATGGCTATTAAAAGCTTTAATCCGTATTCTCCTTCCAGACGCTTTATTACTGTGTCTGCCTTCGAAGAGATTACGACTGATAAGCCGTACCGCCCGCTTGTTGAAAAACTCGTAAGAAAAGCTGGCCGTAACAATACCGGCAAAATGACCGTTCGTCATCAAGGCGGCGGCCACAAAAGACAATATCGTATCATCGACTTCAAACGCAACAAAGACAACATTCCTGCTAAAGTTGCTACCATCGAATACGATCCTAACCGTAACGCACGCATCGCTCTGGTAAACTATGCTGACGGTGAAAAACGTTACATCATCGCTCCCCTTGGCTTGCAAGTTGGCGATGTAATCGTAAGCGGTCCGGAAGCCGACATCAAAGTTGGTAACTGCCTGCCGCTGAAAAACATTCCGCTGGGTACTACCGTACACAACGTAGAAATGAAAATCGGTAAAGGTGGCCAAATGGCTCGCAGTGCTGGTGCATCTGCTCAGCTGATGGCTAAAGAAGGCGACTATGCTCTTCTTCGTCTCCCTTCCGGTGAAATCCGCAAAGTACATATCAACTGCCGTGCAACCATCGGCCAAGTTGGTAACATTGACGCTGAAAACATCTGCATCGGTAAAGCTGGTCGCTCCCGCTGGATGGGCATCCGTCCTGCAAACCGCGGCGTAGTTATGAACCCGAATGACCATCCGCACGGTGGTGGTGAAGGTCACTCCCCCGTTGGTCGTAAACGTCCTGTTACTCCTTGGGGTAAATGCGCATTTGGTACCCGTACTCGTAAAGAGAAAAAAGCTTCTACTAAGCTCATCTTGAAACGTAGAACTAAATAATATAACAGGATAAGGAAAGGAGGCTAACCTAGTGTCCAGATCAGTTAAAAAAGGACCTTATGTCCATGCTAGCTTGTTGAAAAAAATCGACGCGCTTAATGCCGCTAATGATAAAAAAGTTGTAAAGACCTGGTCTCGCAGCTCTACTATTCTCCCGGATTTCGTTGGTCACACCATTGCGGTTCATGACGGACGCAAACATGTTCCCGTGTTCATCACCGAGGATATGGTAGGCCACAAATTGGGCGAATTCGCTCCTACTCGTACCTATAAAGGTCACGCTGACAAAACCACCAAATTAAGATAAGGGGAAGGAGGAAAATAGAATGGAAGCAAAAGCAATTGCAAAATATATCCGTATTGCACCGCGCAAACTGCGCATTGTAATCAATCTGATCCGCGGTAAATCCGTAGGTGAAGCATTCGCAATCCTCAAATTCACCCCGAAGGTTGGTTCTGAGGTAATCGAAAAAGTACTGCGTAGCGCTGTAGCTAACGCTGAACATAACTTTGATATGAACGTGGACAACCTGGTAGTATCCACTTGCTTCGTAGATGCAGGCCCTACCATTAAACGTATCCATCCGCGTTCCCGTGGTCAAGCTTTCAAAATCTTGAAACGTTCCAGCCACGTAACTGTAGCAGTTAAAGAAAAATAATATCCCGTCAGAAGGAGGGAAAAGATAGTGGGTCAAAAAGTACATCCTCATGGTCTCCGTGTTGGCGTAATCAAAGGTTGGGATTCCAAATGGTACGCTGGCAAAGATTATGAAAAATTCTTGTTAGAAGACATCAAAATCCGTGAATTCATTAAAGAAAAACTGTTCTTGTCCGGTATTTCTAAAGTAGAAATCGAACGCGCATCCAATAAAGCCCGCATTTCCATCCATACTGCGAAACCTGGTATGGTAATCGGTCGTCAAGGCAGCAACATTGAACTGCTCAAATCCGACCTGAAAAAAATGACTGACAGCGCAATCGACATCAACATCGTAGAAGTTAAAACCCCGGATATGGACGCAACTTTGGTTGCAGAGAACATTGCAGCACAATTGGAACGCCGCATCGCTTTCCGTCGTGCTATGAAACAATGCGTAGGTCGCACCATGCGTATGGGCGCTAAAGGTATCAAAATCACCTGCGGCGGTCGTTTGGGCGGCGCTGAAATCGCTCGTAGCGAAAGCTATCGCGAAGGCAGCATTCCTCTGCACACTCTGCGTGCTGACATCGACTACGGCACTGCAGAAGCTCATACCACTTATGGCCGTATCGGCATTAAAGTATGGATTTACAAAGGCGAAGTCCTTCCTGAAAAAGAAGCAGTTAAAGCTGCTCCGGCAAAGGAGGCATAATCAGATATGTTATTACCGAAAAGAGTCAAACATCGTAAACAACATAGAGGTCGTATGACCGGTCGTGCTATGCGTGGTAATAAAATCTCCCATGGCGAATACGGCCTGGTAGCTTTGGAACCGGCTTGGGTAACCAACCGTCAAATCGAAGCTGCTCGTATTGCAATGACCCGTTACATCAAACGTGGCGGTCAAGTATGGATTCAAATTTTCCCGGACAAACCGATCACTGCAAAACCTGCTGAAACTCGTATGGGTTCCGGTAAAGGTTCTCCGGAATACTGGGTAGCAGTAGTAAAACCGGGTCGTGTATTGTTCGAAATGAACGGCGTAGCCGAAGATGTAGCAAAAGAAGCTATGCGTCTTGCTAGCCACAAATTGCCCATCAAATGCAAATTTGTGACCCGTGCTCAGCAGGAAGCTGAAGCTGCCGCACAAGAAAAGGGTGGTGAAGCTTAATGAAAACAACAGAAATTCGTGAAATGTCTGCTGCTGAGTTAGACACCAAATTGGCAGTTTTGAAAGAAGAACTTTTCAATCTGCGTTTTCAAATGGCAACCGGTCAATGTGAAAACCCGATGAAAATTCGTGAAGTTAAAAAATCCATTGCCCGTATCAAAACTATTCAACGCGAACGCGAATTGCAAGCTTAATAGTTTTTGACTTGAACAAGGAGGAAACAGTCGTGACCGAAGAAAGAAACGCACGTGTTACCCGTATTGGTAAAGTTGTCAGCGATAAAATGCAAAAAACTGTAGTAGTTGCAGTTGAACGTTTCGTTCCGCATCCGCTGTACAAAAAAGGCGTACAACATACTATTAAATTTAAAGCTCATGACGAAAATAACGAAGCACATATTGGCGACGTAGTTCAAATTATGCAAACTCGTCCGCTTTCCAAAGATAAATGCTGGCGCGTTATTGAAATTTTAGAGCGTGCAAAATAATTTTGCCACTAGATTGATTGGCAAGGAGGGAAATCCATGATCCAACAACAAACTATCCTTAACGTTGGTGACAACACCGGCGCTAAGAAAGTTATGTGCATCCGCGTACTTGGCGGTTCCTACCGTAAATACGCTAACATTGGTGACGTAATCGTGTGTGCTGTTAAAGATGCATCACCCGGTGGCGTTGTAAAAAAAGGTGACGTAGTTAAAGCAGTTGTTGTTCGTTCCGCTAAAGGTGTTCGTCGTGCTGACGGCTCCTACATCCGTTTCGATGAAAACGCTGCTGTAATCATTAAAGACGACAAGAGCCCGCGTGGTACCCGTATTTTTGGACCCGTTGCTCGCGAACTTCGTGAAAAAGATTTCATGAAAATTGTTTCTCTGGCACCGGAAGTGCTGTAAGAAATTCAGATAACGCACTATAAGGAGGTGTTCTTGACATGGCAAACGCTGTAAAGCTGCATGTTAAAAAAGGCGATACCGTTCTTGTTTTGTCCGGTAAAGACAAAGGCAAGCAAGGTAAAATCGTTGAAGCTCTGCCTAAGAAAGCCAAAGTGGTTGTTGAAGGCGTGAATAAAGTTAAACGTCATACCAAACCGTCTCAAGCAAATCCTCAAGGTGGTATCATTACTAAAGAAGCTCCGATGTCTTCTTCCAAAGTAATGTTGGTATGCCCGGCTTGCAAAAAAGCAACCCGTATCAAAAAATCCGCTGTTGCTGGCGAATTCGTAAGAGTTTGCAAAAAATGCGGCGAAGTAATCGATAAATAATAATCCGGGAAAGGAGGAAAATACTTAATGGCAAAGACCAGATTACAAGAAAAATATTTGTCCGAAGTTGTTAAAGGCTTGATGGACAAATTCCAATATAAAAACGTTATGGAAATTCCTAAAGTTGAGAAAGTTGTAATCAACATGGGCGTTGGTGAAGCTGTTGCAAACAGCAAAGCATTGGAAACTGCAGTAGCAGACATGACCTTGATTGCAGGTCAAAAACCCATCATCACCAAAGCTAAAAAATCCATCGCAGCTTTCAAAGTACGTCAAGGCATGCCTTTGGGTGCAAAAGTTACCCTGCGTGGTGACCGCATGTACTACTTCCTTGATAAACTCATGAATCTCGCTCTTCCGCGTGTACGTGACTTCCGTGGTGTAAATGCTAACGCATTTGACGGCAGAGGTAACTACGCTCTCGGTCTCAAAGAACAATTGATTTTCCCGGAAATTGAATACGATAAGATTGATAAAGTACGTGGCATGGATATCATTATTGTTACTACCGCTAAGACTGACGAAGAAGCTAGAGAATTGCTCAGACTTCTCGGAATGCCGTTCAGCGCATAAGGTGAGGAGGGAATATTTTGGCTAAGAAAGCCCTGATTGAAAAATGGAAAAGCGAACCGAAATTTGAAGTTCGCCGTTATAACCGCTGCAAAGTATGTGGCAGACCTCACGGCTATATGCGTAAATTTGGCCTCTGCCGTATCTGCTTCCGCGAATATGCTTACGAAGGTGCTATTCCGGGCGTAACCAAAGCAAGCTGGTAAGAACGACAACTAAGGAAGGAGGGTATACTAAGTATGGTAATGACTGACCCGATCGCTGATATGCTTACCCGTATCCGTAACGCAAATTCAGTTCATCACGATAAAGTTGAAATCCCCGGCTCCAAAATTAAAGTTGCTATCGCAGAAATTTTGAAAGCTGAAGGTTTCATTAAAGATTTCGAAGTAATTGCTGATAACAAACAAAGCGTTATCAAAGTTAGCCTGAAATACGGTGCTAATAAAGAAAAAGTTATTTCCGGTATTAAACGTATTTCTAAACCCGGTCTGAGAGTTTACTCTCAAAAAGACCAACTGCCCAGAGTCCTCGGTGGCCTTGGCATTGCAGTAATCTCCACCTCTCAAGGTTTGATGACCGACAAAGCTGCTCGTAAAGCAGGTTTGGGTGGCGAAGTACTGGCTTACGTATGGTAATACACTAAAAAGATAGGAGGTGCTCGTACGTGTCTAGAATTGGTAAAATGCCAATCACTGTTCCCGCTGGTGTAACAGTTACTATTGAAGATAACTTCGTGACCGTTAAAGGTCCTAAAGGCGAACTTTCCCGCCAAATCAATAAAAACATGAAACTGACCCTGGACAACGGTGTTCTCACCGTAGAACGTCCTAATGATGATAAAGAAAACCGCGCTATGCACGGTTTGTCCCGTACTTTGATCAACAACATGGTTGTTGGCGTACATACCGGTTTCAGCAAAACTCTGGAAATCAATGGTGTAGGTTATCGTTGCGCATTGCAAGGCAAAAACATCAACTTCACCCTCGGTTTCTCTCACCCTGTAGTTAAAGAGCCGCCTGCTGGTATTACCTTTGAAGTACCTGCTCCGAACAAAATTATCGTAAGCGGCGCTAACAAAGAAGTTGTAGGCGCAGTTGCTGCTGAAATTCGTACCTTGCGTCCGCCTGAACCGTATAAAGGTAAAGGTATCCGTTATGCTGGTGAATTCGTTCGTCGCAAAATGGGTAAAGCTGGCGGCAAAGGCAAGAAATAATTTCTAAAAGAAGGGAGTGAAACTCTTGTTTAACAGAGTTGATAAAAACGAGAAACGTCAAAAACGTCATCTCCGTTCTCGTAGATATATTATCGGTACTGCAGAAAGACCGCGTCTCAACGTATATCGTTCCTTGGCTAACATTTATGCTCAAGTAATTAACGATGTAACCGGTGAAACCATCTGTGCTGCTAGCACCGTTGAAAAAGACCTCAAAGCTATCTATGGTGGCAACATTGAAGCTGCTAAAGCTGTAGGTAAAGCAATCGCTGAAAAAGCACTGGCTAAAGGCGTTAAAGAAGTAGTATTCGACCGCGGTGGTTACCTGTATCATGGTCGTGTAGCTGCTTTGGCTGAAGCTGCTCGCGAAGCTGGTCTTGAATTCTAAGAGAAGGAGGAAATAAAGTGGCTAATTTCGAAAATAAAGAAAACGAATTAAAAGAGAAAGTCGTTTTCATCAACCGCGTTGCTAAGGTTGTTAAAGGCGGTCGCCGTTTCTCCTTCGCTGCACTGGTTGTTGTTGGTGACGAAAATGGTCATGTAGGCATGGGCCTGGGTAAAGCTGCAGAAGTTCCTGAAGCTATCCGCAAAGGCGTTGAAGACGCTAAGAAAAACTTGGTATCCGTACCTTTGGTTGGTACCACCATTCCTCATGAAATCATTGGTGTATTTGGCGCAGGCCGCGTGTTCTTGAAACCCGCTTCCCAAGGTACCGGCGTTATCGCTGGTGGCCCGGTTCGTGCGGTACTCGAACTGGCAGGCGTTCATGATATTCTTACTAAATGTCAAGGTTCTAATAACCCGAACAACGTTGTTCGCGCAACTATCGAAGGTTTGAAATCCTTGAAATCTGCTGAAGCAGTTGCTGCTCTGCGTGGTAAAACCGTAGAAGAATTGTTGGGCTAATCTAGGAGGAAATTTGTAATGGCACAAATTAAAATCACTTTGACCCGCAGCTTGATCGGTTATCCGCAAGACCAACGCATGACCGTAAGAGCTTTGGGCTTAACCAAAATCCGTACTTATGTTATTAAAGAAGATACTCCGACTATTCGCGGCATGATTCACAAAGTAGAACATCTCGTGAAAGTTGAAGAAGCGTAAGACAAGGAGGTATATTGAAGATGAAATTACATGAATTGTCTCCCGCTCCTGGTTCCAAACGTGAATCCTTCCGCGTAGGCCGTGGTTTGGGCTCCGGTTTGGGCAAAACTTCCGGTAAAGGCCAAAAAGGTCAAAAATCCCGTTCCGGCGGCGTAAAACGCCCTGGTTTCGAAGGTGGTCAAAGACCTTTGTACCTGCGTTTGCCGAAACGTGGTTTCTATAACAAATTCGCTAAAGAATATGTTGAAATCAATGTAAGCGTACTGAACCGCTTTGAAGACGGCACTGTTGTTGAACCGGTAATGCTCATCGAAGAAGGCATTGTTAAAAACGTTCGCGATGGCATCCGCATTCTCGGCGGTGGCGAATTGACCAAAAAACTTACTGTACAAGCTATGGGCTTCAGCAAATCCGCTGAAGAAAAAATCATTGCAGCTGGCGGTAAAGTTGAGGTGATCTAAAGTGTTAGCAGCCCTTGCGAACATATTTAGAATTACGGAACTCAGGCAAAAAGTAGTTTTTACTCTCGCCATGTTTATCGTATTCCGGGCTGGAACACATATACCTGTTCCTGGCGTAAACGCTGCTGTTATTGAACAGCTTTTCCAAAGCGGTAATCTCTTTGGATTGCTGGATATGTTCAGCGGTGGCGCCTTGAGCAAATTCTCAATTTTTGCTATGAGTATTACCCCATATATTAATGCTTCAATTATTTTGCAGCTTTTGAAGGTTGTAGTACCCACCTTGGAACAATGGTCCAAGGAAGGCGAAGAAGGTTACAAGAAGATGAACAAGCTTACCCGTGTGCTGACGGTGGCTCTGGGATTCTTCCAAGCTTGCGGCATGGCCTGGGGCCTGAAGATGGCAATCAATAACCCCGGAATTTTCTCAATTCTGTTGATTGCTACCACTCTTACCGCAGGTACCGTATTCCTGATGTGGATTGGTGAGCAAATCACCGCAAAAGGTGTCGGCAATGGTATCTCCTTGATAATCTTTGCCGGTATCGTATCCAGATTACCTGAAGGGTTACAAATAATTTTCCAATATTTACAAGCAGGCACTGTTAACTTGTTGAATGTAATTTTGTTCGCGGTGATTGCCCTGGCGATGATAGTTTTCGTAATTCTCATCTCTCAAGGTGTTCGCAAAATTCCAATTCAATATGCTAAACGTGTTGTTGGCAAAAGGTTGTATGGCGGTCATAGCAGCTACATTCCCTTGAAAGTTAACCAAGCTGGCGTTATCCCGATCATCTTCGCGTCTTCCGTGTTGATGTTCCCGACAACAATTGCTCAGTTTGTTGACGTACCTTGGGTTAAGACTGTGGGACAATGGTTCGCATGGGGCACTCCGCTGCAAACTACTTGTTATGTTCTCTTTATCTTGTTCTTCACTTACTTCTATACTGCAGTAAGCCTGAACATCAATGATATGTCTGATAACATCAAGAAAAACGGCGGCTTCATTCCCGGCATGCGTCCCGGTAAACCTACAACTGATTATTTAGACAAAGTAATGTCCAGAATAACCTTGGCTGGCGCAATCTTCCTTTCCTTGATTGCACTCATGCCCAACGTTATCGGCTGGATGACCAGAATCGAAGGCATCTACTTCGGTGGTACAGCTCTATTAATCGTAGTCGGCGTAGCATTGGATACTATGAAGCAAATAGAGTCCCTGGTATTGCAACGTCACTATCACGGCTTTATGAAATAGGAGGAATTCAGAATGCATATTCTTTTAATGGGACCTCCGGGTGCTGGTAAAGGCACTCAAGCAGAAAGACTCATTGATGAATTTAAAATCCCTCATATCTCCACTGGAGACATGTTCCGTGCAGCAGTTAAACAAGGCACTGAACTTGGTAAAGAGGCAAAAAGATACATGGACGCAGGTGGCTTAGTACCTGACGTCGTAACCATCGGCATCGTTCGTGAAGGCTTAGCTAAACCCGAATGTGCAAATGGATTTATTTTAGATGGTTTTCCGAGAACTGAAGAGCAAGCAGTTGCTCTTGACGGAATTCTGAAAGACCTGGGCATTGATTTGACCGGTGTTGTAAATATCGTTGTTCCCGACGCTGAACTGGTTGGCAGGGTAACCGGCAGACGCATCTGCAAAGCTTGCGGCGCTACTTACCATGTAAGCTTCAACCCCAGCAAAGTGGAAGATGTGTGCGATAAATGCGGTGGCAACCTTTATCAACGTGATGACGATAAAGAAGAAACCGTAAAGAATCGTCTGCATGCATATCATGAGCAGACTGAACCGTTGATTGAGTACTATCAAAAACAAGGCGTATACAAAGAAATCGATGGCATGCAAGCAATCGACAAAGTATATGCTGACGTTGTAGCTAGTCTCTGTGGCAAATAAGGAGGTACACTGTGTCCAAACAAGACGTAATTGAAGTTGAAGGCACAATTCTTGAAGCACTTCCCAACGCTATGTTCCAAGTACAATTGGAAAACGGTCACGTTATTCTGGCGCACATATCTGGTAAAATACGTATGAACTTCATCAAAATTTTGCCTGGCGACAGGGTTACCGTGGAACTCACTCCGTACGATCTCAATCGTGGAAGAATTACTTATCGTTTCAAATAACCAAGACAGGCAAGAGGAGGTTTAAAATATGAAAGTAAGACCGTCTGTTAAGCCGATATGTGAAAAATGCAAAGTCATCAAACGTAAAGGCCATGTTATGGTAATCTGCGAAAATCCGAAACATAAACAAAAACAAGGTTAAGAAGGAGGTGCACGTTAATGGCACGTATTTCTGGTGTCGATTTACCGAGAGACAAACGTATTGAATACGCACTGCCGTACATTTATGGTATCGGCCTGACTCTGTCTCGCGAAATCTTAGCTAAAACTGGTATCAATCCGGACACTCGCGTTCGCGACCTGACTGAAGAAGAAGTTTCCAAAATCCGTGAAACTTTAGATAACGATTACAAAGTAGAAGGTGACCTCCGTCGTGAGGAATCCCTCAACATTAAACGCTTAATCGAAATTGGCTCCTACCGTGGCAGAAGACATCGTATGGGTCTGCCCGTTCGTGGTCAAAACACTAAAAACAATGCCCGCACCCGTAAAGGTCCGAAACGTACTATTGCAGGCAAAAAGAAATAATTAGCGAGGGAGGGATAAACCAGTGGCTGGCAAGAAAGTTGTTCGCAACAAGAAAAAAGTTAGCAAAAATATCATTAATGGTGTAGCGCATATCCGCTCCACTTTCAATAATACCATTGTTACCATTTCTGATACTGAAGGTAACGTTTTGAGCTGGGCTTCCGCAGGCGAACTCGGTTTCCGTGGTTCCCGTAAAAGCACTCCGTTTGCTGCTCAAATGGCTGCAGAAACCGCAACCAAAGCTGCAATGGAACATGGCTTGAAAAATGTAGAAGTTTTCGTTAAAGGCCCTGGCGCTGGCCGTGAAGCTGCAATCCGTGCACTTCAAGCTGCAGGTCTCGAAGTTAACTCCATTAAAGACGTAACTCCGATTCCGCACAATGGCTGCCGTCCGCCGAAACGCAGAAGAGTATAATTGGAGGTGTAACTGTAAATGGCTATCGATAGAACTCCTGTATTGAAAAGATGCAGATCCTTAGGCCTGTCTCCTGCTTTTCTGGGTATTAGCAAAGAATCTAACCGTCAAGTTAGACGCCAAAACAGAAAAAAAAGCGAGTATGGCATTCAATTAACTGAAAAACAAAAAGCTAAATTTATCTATGGTGTACTGGAAAAACAATTCCGTGGCTACTATGATAAAGCTAAAAAAATGGAAGGCATCACCGGTGAAAACCTGTTGATCCTCCTCGAAAGAAGAATTGACAACGTAGTATATCGTCTCGGCTTGGCTAACACCCGCCGTCAAGCTCGTCAAATCGTAAGACATGGCCACATTGCTGTTAACGGCAAACGTTTGGACATTCCTTCCGCAATGACCTATGTTGGCGATGTTATCACCGTTATGGAAAACAGCCGTGGCAAAGAATACTTCAAAGGTATGGAAGAAACTTTGGCTACCAAAGCAGTTCCGGCTTGGTTGATTCAAGACGCTCAAAACTTGGGCGGCAAAATTGACCGTTTCCCGACTCGTGAAGAAATCGATGTTCCCATCGAAGAACATCTCATCGTAGAATTGTACTCCAAATAATTAGTGTGCATCTTATGCCACCCAACTATGAGACGTATTGTGGTAATACGTGAAAGAAGGAGGCTTGCCGCATGATTGAAATTGAGAAACCCAAGATGGTTACAGCTGAGATCAGCGATGATGGACGCTATGGTAAATTCGTTTGGGAGCCGCTGGAAAGAGGCTATGGCATTACACTGGGCAACAGCCTGCGTCGTGTATTGCTTTCCTCCTTGCCCGGTGCCGCAGTAACTCATGTTAAAATTGACGGAGTGCTGCACGAATTTACTAC
Source organism: uncultured Phascolarctobacterium sp. (assembly GCA_937906915.1). Lineage (GTDB taxonomy): Bacteria > Bacillota > Negativicutes > Acidaminococcales > Acidaminococcaceae > JAHHUH01. The sequence goes on from CALCUU010000342.1 coordinate 24,303, forward strand.
AATTCCCGGTGTTAGAGAAGATGTTGCAGACATTATTCTTAACATCAAGGCTCTGTGCCTGAAAATGGAATGCGAAGAGGAAAAAATCCTGCGTATTGAATGCTCTGGTGAGCAAGAAGTTACTGCTGCAAGCATTATTGCAGATAGTGATGTAGAGATTTTGAATCCTGAGCTGCACATTGCGACTTTAGATAAAGATGCCGTTTTCAATATGGAAATCTATGTTGATAAAGGCCTCGGTTATGTACCGGCTGATAAAAACAAACGCCAAGATCAACCTATCGGAGTAATCCCCGTTGATTCCATTTACTCTCCTATTACCAGAGTAAAATTTGGTGTAACCGATACTCGTGTTGGTAACGTAACCAACTACGACAAACTTACTTTGGAAGTTTGGACCGATGGTAGCATAATGCCGGACGGAGCTATTAACATGGCTTCCAGCATTATGATTGATTATCTCAAGTTGTTCCAAACCGGTGACCCTGTGAAGAACGTTATCACTGTTGCCGGTGGTTCTGAACCGGAAGGTGCTGAACCGAAGAAAGAAGGCCCTGGCGCAATGTCCATCGACGATCTTGACTTGTCCGTACGCAGCAACAACTGCTTGCGTCGTGCAGGTATCAACACCGTTGATGAATTAACCCAGAAGTCTGAAGAAGATATGATGAAAGTACGTAACTTAGGCCGTAAGTCCCTTGATGAAGTTAAGAAAAAATTAGCTGATTTAGGTTTGTCTTTACGCAAAAGTGACGAAGAATAATAAGGGGGTCGGAAACAATGGCATACAGAAAATTAGGCCGTAATTCCAGCAACCGTAAAGCTTTGTTTCGTAGCATTTTAACCTCTTTCTTCAAACATGGTCGCATCGAAACCACCATTACCAAAGCTAAAGAAGTTGCTAGCAAATCCGCAGAACTGATTACTTTGGCAAAACGCGGCGACTTGCACGCTCGTCGTCAAGTTTTGGCTGTTTTGGTTGATGAAGCAGTAACCAAAAAACTTTTTGAAGAAATTGCTCCGAAATATGAAGGCAGACAAGGCGGCTTTACTCGTATTTACAGAGTTGGTCCTCGTCGCGGTGATGCTGCTGAAATGGCAATCATTGAGCTCATCTAATCAGAGCTTTCAAAGCAGGAACTTAGGTTCCTGCTTTTTTTATGCCCATTTTCGTAAAATTTTTGTAGAACGCCACATTTTGACTAAAAACATATTATAATAAATGTAGAGAAAGAATTTATGGCTATGTTTTAATAGAGCAAAAGGAAGGTGTAAAATGCTTACCAAGAATTTTATTGAGTTTTTATATGAAGCAGCCCATATTCAACGCTGGAACGACCACATTCGCCCCGGAGGATTTACGGAGCTAGATAAACAGGCTCATAAAATGATGATTTTGTACGTGCTGGCTCGTCATGAAGAAGATGACCACGGTGCTAAGCTTAACTGGCGCGTTTTAATCGAAGGTGGCATTTTTGAATTTTTGCACCGCAACGTGCTGACCGATATCAAGCCTCCTGTTTTCCACGAGCTGGTGCGTGTGCACGGCAAAAAGTTAAATGCGTGGGTGTATGAAGAGCTCAAGCGACGTATTCCCGAAATTGACGCAGATTTTATGGCACGTATGGAAGAATTTTTCGACAGCCCCAGTTACTTCCCTAAAGAAAAGAAGCTCCTCCGTGCTGCCCATTATTTGGCAACTCAATGGGAATTTAATATCATCTACCATTTTAACCAAGGCATTTTTGGTATAGAAGAAACTCGCCAAGCTATCGAAAGCGAGATTGAAGACCACTACGATTTGGCTGGCGTGCAAAAGCTAGCGCTGAAAGGCAAGAGCAGTAAGTTCATTGACCTTGTCGGACAGCTGCGCTTCCAAAAACGGTGGGCACAATCTCCCCGTGTGCCGGAAACCTCCGTCATGGGGCACGTACTTCTTGTTGCAATTATGGGTTACTTCTGCGCTGTGAAAATTGGCGCCTGCGATGAACGTGTGGTAAATAACTTCCTTTGTGGCTTGTTCCACGATTTGCCGGAAGTTCTTACCCGCGACATCATCTCTCCTGTAAAACGTAGTGTAGAGGGTTTGGACCTGCTCATTAAGCATATCGAAGAACGTCAAGTTGCAGAAAAGATTTTGCCCCTGTTACCCTACGGTTGGCACCAAGACATTTTGTACTTTACCCAAAACGAATTTGCCAATAAGGTTATCGTTGGTGGCAAAGAAGTTGAGTGTACCTACGAAGAGCTGAACGAAAAATTCAATAAGGACGGCTTCAAAGCAGTGGATGGCAAAATGCTCAAGGGTTGCGACAACTTGGCAGCATTTGTGGAAGCGTGGCTCTCTCGTCGCTACGGCATTACCTCCAAGCATTTGGAAGACGCTGAACGTGGCTTGCGTGAGCAATACAAGGACAGGGTGCTTGGTGGCATAGACTTTGGTAGCATTTACGAAGCATTCCCAGAGAATAAATAAATTCTTAGATACAAAAAAATACATTATACATTTTGCATATGTATAGACAGGAAGGGTTACACTGTTTATAATAATTTCAATAGTTAACTTACAGTTTTGTAAACAAAAGGAGGTAGAACTATGAACATCTTTGAAATGGCAAAAATCCCCCTTAACCAAGCTATTGAGGCAATGCAATTAGACCCCGGCGCAGCGGCAATCATCGCTGTTCCCGAAAGAACCTTGGAAGTATCCATTCCTTTAAAAATGGATGATGGTTCTACTAAAGTTTTTACCGGTTATCGTAGCCAACACAGCACCGTTCTTGGTCCTGCTAAAGGCGGTGTGCGTTATCATCAAAATGTATCCTTGGACGAAGTTAAAACCCTCGCTTTTTGGATGACCTGCAAATGCGCAGTTGCCGGCTTGCCCTATGGTGGCGGTAAAGGCGGTATCATCGTTGACCCCAAGACTCTTTCCAAACGTGAGCTAGAAGCTTTGACCAGAGCATACATTGATAGAATTGCCATGATTATTGGCGAAAAGAAAGATATTCCTGCTCCTGACATGAACACCAACGCACAAATCATGGGCTGGATGATGGATGAATATAGCAAAATCACCGGACAATTTGAACCGGGCTTCATTACCGGCAAAGCAATTTGCGTAGGTGGTTCCCTTGGCAGAACTGCTGCAACTGGTCGTGGCGTAGTTACTGCTGCTCTCGAAGCGTTGAAGTTAAAAGGCATTGCTCCTCAAGATGCAACTGCTGCGGTGCAAGGCTTTGGCAACGTAGGTAGCTGGACAGCAAAACTTTTCAACGAAGAAGGTGTAAAAGTTGTTGCCGTAAGTGACGTGAAAGGCGCTATTTACAATGCAGATGGTCTTGACTGCAATGATGTAGAAAAATTTGCACAAGCAAATGGTAGCGTAGTGGGTTACCCCGGTGCGCAAGTAATTACCAACGCAGAGCTGTTGGCACTGGAAGTTACTATCCTTTCTCCTTGCGCAATGGAACTGCAAATTACCAAGGACAACGCTGCTGACGTAAAAGCCCAAATCATTGCGGAAGGTGCA